>NZ_JBHNSQ010000018.1:0-33134 GCF_059085665.1 Actinotignum sp. usb-actsch-213 | reverse complement strand
CGTCGTTCCTATGTAGTGACGTACTTATTAGTTACCCAACGCGGCCGCAACCACGGCGCGTGCCTCCTCCTGGACCTGGGCCAGGTGCTCCGGGCCGCGGAAGGATTCCGCGTAGATCTTGTAGACATCCTCCGTGCCGGAAGGCCGGGCCGCGAACCACGCGTTTTCCGTGGTGACCTTGAGGCCGCCAATCGCTGCGTGGTTCCCGGGGGCCTCCACCAGCTTCGCGGTGATCGGCTCGCCGGCCAGTTCCGTTGCTGTGACGTCCGCCGGGGAAAGCTTGCCGAGCTTGGCCTTTTCTTCCTTCGTGGCCGGGGCGTCGATCCGGGCATAAGCCGAGGAGCCGTAGCGTTCCACCTGCTCATTGTGGAGCTGGGAGGGCGACTTGCCGGTCACCGCGGTGATTTCCGCCGCGAGCAGGTCGAGCACGAGCCCGTCCTTATCCGTGGTCCACACCGAACCGTCCTTGCGGAGGAAAGAAGCGCCGGCGGATTCTTCCCCGCCGAAGCCGATTTCCCCGCTCACCAGGCCGGATACAAACCACTTGAAGCCCACCGGGACCTCCACGAGGGTGCGGCCAATGCCGGCCACCACCCGGTCGATAAGCGAGGAGGACACCAGGGTTTTCCCGACGTTCACCCGCTCGGACCACTGCGGGCGGTGGGTGAAGAGGTATTCGATGGCCACCGCGAGGTAGTGGTTGGGGTTCATGAGGCCGGCATCCGGGGTGACAATACCGTGCCGATCAGAATCGGCGTCGTTCCCGGTGGCCAGATCGTACGGGGCGCGGCCACTCGCATCCGGCTCCATGCGGTGGAGCAGGCCCGCCATAGCGTAGGGCGAGGAGCAGTCCATGCGGATCTTGCCGTCCCAATCCAGGGTCATAAAGGGCCAGGCCGGATCCACGTCGGGGTTCACCACGGTCAGGTTAATGCCGTAGCGATCCGCGATTTCCTGCCAGTATTCGGCCGAAGCGCCGCCCATCGGGTCCGCGCCGATGCGCACACCCGCGGTGCGGATCGCCTCGAAATCGATGATGGTATCGAGGGCGGTCACGTAAGCATCGCGGAAATCGTAGGTGCCGACCTGCTGGGCCGCTTCCGCGTAGGGCACGCGAGCGATGTTCTTCCATCCCGCGGCGATGAGCTCATTGGCCCGGGCCGCGATCCACTTCGTGGCATCGGTATCCGCCGGGCCGCCGTTGGGCGGATTGTACTTGAAGCCGCCATCGCGCGGCGGGTTGTGAGACGGGGTAATAACAATGCCGTCCGCCAGACCCGGGCCATCCAAGCGCAACGCGTGCGGGGCGCCGTTCGCCTCCAAGATAGCCAACGAGACCGCCGGGGTGGGAGTCCACGAGCCGCGAGCATCCACCCGCACATCAGCGCCGTTAGCTACCAGCACCTCGATAGCGGTTTTTTCCGCCGGGAGGGACAGCCCGTGGGTATCACGGCCCACGAAAATGGGGCCGTCATAACCCTGGGCATTGCGGTAGTCCACAATCGCCTGCGTGGTTGCCGCGATATGGGCTTCATTAAAGGCGCCATCGAAAGCGGAGCCGCGATGGCCGGAAGTTCCGAAAACCACCTGCTGGAGGGGGTTATTCGGATCGGGTTCGATATCGTAATATGCCGCCACCAGCTCATCAACATTGATGAGATCTTCGGGGCGAGCCGGGGTTCCTGCGCGTTCGTTCATACATTGAGTATCCCACGAATTGCGCCCCAATCGCGGGACTTGTTCCGCGGGTGGATAACATCGCCGTTGCTGCCGTGCGTGCGGCTGTTCGCGGCTTCTGTGGCGCGCGCGAGTTCTTCGTGGATATTCCCCCAGTGCCCGGCACGCGCGGCCGGTGGAACTTCCTCGCCGGGAGCGACCGGCCCGGGCGCGGTGGAGCGTTCCCCACGGGTGGCCGGCCCGCCGAAAGGCGCACCGCCCAAGGCTTCGCGGCCGTGCGGGCTGAGCCATCCGGACGTATCCGGGCCTAGCGGCACGATCTGGTTGGGGTTCACATCCAGGTGGACTTGGTAATAATGCGAGGTAATGTGCTCGAAATCCACGGTGTCTCCGAATCCGGGAGTCTGGAAAAGATCACGCGCATAGGCCCACAGTACCGGCATCTCGGTCAGTTTCTTTTCATTGCATTTAAAATGCCCGTGGTAGACGGAATCGAAACGAACCAGGGTAGTAAAGAGACGCACATCCGCTTCGGTAATGTGATCGCCCATGAGGTAGCGGCGCCCCGCCAGCAGTTCGGAAATATTGCGCAGCGCCGCGAAAAGGCGCAGGTAGGCGCGGTTATAGGACTCCTGGCTGCCGGCGAAACCGCAGCGGTAGACGCCATTATTAATCTCGGTGTAGATATAGCGCATGAGCGCGTCCATGGGCTGGCGCAGTTCCGCGGGGTAGAGGTCCGGGGCGCCTTCGCGGTGGAAATCGCGCCACTCGGTAGAAAAATCGAGCGTCATCTGCGCAAAATCATTTGTGGCGACGGCGCCGCTAGCAAGATCCACCAGGGCTGGAACCGTAATTCCCAAGGAGAAATTCGGGTCGCGGGCCAGGTAGGCATCGCGCAGAAAATGGATACCGAGCACTGGATCCACCCCGCCCTCATCACGGTCAAAAATCCAGGATCGTTCATCGTGGGTGGGCCCGGGGATTCCCAGTGATATAGCATTTTCCAGCCCGAGCAAGCGACGCACGATCATGGTGCGATTCGCCCACGGGCAGGCGCGCGCCGCAATGAGGCGGTAACGGCCCGGCTCCACGGGGAAGCTGGCGCTGTCGCGGCTCACGCGAGTGGTGATATAGCGAGCGTCGCGGCTGTAGCCTTCGCCGCGGCGAGTAAATGTTGTTCCGATGGTCATAGTCGCCTCCCTGCGCGTCGGTGAGTGTTGGTTGTTGATTGGGGCGTCGGTCTCTGCCCCCATAGTCGTTGAAGAATATATCAGATTGGGTGGGTGGGGGCCAGGCTTTCGCATACTGCATGCTGCCGCCGTGGTTCGAGCCGGGCCTGTTAGCGGGTGGGGGAGTATTTTCTGAGTTGTACTTCGCGTGTGTTACGAGCGCAGTACAGGCGTGAAAACACGCAGGGCCTCCGTGGAAAATAATGTGCTTCCTGGGAGATCTGAGGTTTATATAATCGCGGGGTTGTGGGTTGCGGATATTCTCCATGCGCCTGGTAATTTTCATTGACGTTCGGGGTTGTGGTAATTATTGTTGACAACGCGGAGATGGGGGATAGCGCGTACCGGCACGGCATTGCAGCCGAAGATATTCGGCTGCCGCCCGTAATGCGATAAAAACGCATTATATGGACGGCTACGTGTTGATCATCGGGCCAAGTCAGTCTGGGCAACTGCTCGAACTGTGTATTAGCGATGATGACCGTATTTTCCACGCTATGAAAGCCTGTAAAAAATTTCTGCGAGTGAAAGGCGATTTCTAGTGAAACGCTCTATTGAAGATATGCTTGATGAAGTGGAAAACGCGAACGGTGGCGAGGGGCCAGACCCTATTGCAACCGTTGATGACCCGTATCTTGCGCAAGTTGCAGTGGCTCAGATAGAGCTACGCGCGGCGGACAATCGGCTAGACGCGGCGGTCGCTCGGGCTCGCGCAGCCGGTAAAACATGGCAAGCTATTGGTGATGTTTTGGGTATGACACGCCAAGGCGCTAACCAGAGGTTTGCGGCCGCATAATCCTTGATGGCTTGAGTGTTCTGGACCGGGAGTGTCCGCCGACTCTTGGTCCTCTACCCGGTTCTACCCGAGCACCAGGCCGGCGAAGAACGCCGCGATGCCAAGGAGGAAATTCCCGAGCAGGAGGCTGATGCAGGCCCAATAGCGGTGTTTTTCGAAGAGGCCGAGGGCGTCGGTCATCGCCGTCGAAAAAGTAGTGAAACCACCCAAAAAACCGGTGGTGACGTAAAGACTGTACGGGCCGATCCAGGCGGAAAGTACCCCGCCGCCGGTCACCAGTCCGAAGAGGAAACAGCCGATTACATTGACCGTGAAGATCCCGGCCGGCCACGTTGGCTTGAGCCGCGCGGTGAGGAAAGAATCGAGAATCCCGCGGCATAGGGCACCCAGCCCACCGGTTAGACCAAGAAGCAGGAGCGTCATGCTGCATCACCGCCCGCGCGCCGGCGTGCCGCGAGGAAGCGCCGGCCCAGCGCGCGCCCGCAGGTCATCCCGGCCAAAGCCAGCAGGAAACCACCGAAAAGTGTGCCTCCCGCAGCCAGGCCGGCCAGGCGCGCCAACTCGCTAGGCGCACCGCTGAGAACCTCGCCGGTGGCCAGGTGGGCGCTGAGCGCCACGAAACTTGAATAGGTGGTGAAACCGCCGCAAAAACCGGTGCCGAGCAGTAGGCGCAGCCGGGCCCCGTACCGATGCGTGCCCGTGGTGAAGAAGCCGGTGATGAGGCCAAGGAGGAACGCACCCGCAAGATTGACGATAATCGGCGCTGCCGCGCTCGGGACGAGCGCGCGTGCTACCGTGCCCGCCCCGCCACCGAGGAAAACGAGAAGCAGCCCGGTCGCGTCACGATAGAGCGGGCGCACGGAAGACGTTGCGGTAGATCTAGATGCAGCCGTGTTATTTTCCTTCCTCGCGCGCGGGGGCTTCGCCGGGCAGCACGGTTACGTAGCCGCCCTTATCGCTCGCAATATGCCAGGTACCCCCGAAGGTGGTGCTGGCCCAGTTGAGGATCTGCTGCGCATCACCGTGCTTGGCTTTCGATTGGGGTGCGAAGACCACCGCGTTCGCCCCGGCATTCCCGCGGGTTCCCTCCCAGTACACCGTGTTATTCGGCACCAGGTAGGCCAGCATATGAATATCGGTAACCACGTGGGAACCATCCGGCACCGCGGCCAGGGCTTCGCGCGCGCCGGCGCGCTCCTCTGCGCTCGCTCCGTCATAACGCCCTTGGAACCACCAGCCCACCGCGTTGGTGCGGGTACCGATCACCGTGGCAATCAAGCTGGCCGCCAGGGCGAGCGCAATCAAGCCGCGCTTGACGTGCCCGCTGCGTGCACTGCACTCGCTGCGCGTGCCGGATCTGCTGGGCGTAATGTGCCCGTTAAGGTCCGCGTGCTCAGTATGCCCCGCGAGCGCCCGCAGCTTCGCGAAGCGCTCCAGCCGCCCTAGCCCATCAAGCAGCGCAATGGTGGCAATCGGCATGAGCACGGCGGAATAATGCCAGTCCAGGCCCCAGTAGTACTCCACGTTTCCGGTGAAACGCCAGGCCAGGGTCGGGATCATGAGAAGGATCCACGGGCTGGCCAGGCCCACCACCCCGGCACTGCCCAGCAGCACCGCCAGGGTCATCAGCTTCGTAGATGCGCCGGTGAAAAGCCCAGCATCGCCCGTGAGGCGATCCGTGTAATCCCAGGCGCCGTCCGGATTGAAAGCCGGCAGGAGCACCCAGATGGAGAGCACGAACCACAGCGCGCCCCATACCGCCAGGCCCGCAGCCCAGCGCCCCGCGGGGGTGCGCCACGCGGTGGATAAGCGCGCTCGCGGTGCTGGCCCGCGCCGCTGCGGCGCGGCGTCGTCGTTCTGTTCCACCACGCCGCAGACCGCCCGCCTTTGCGCGAAAAACTCCGCCAGCAGCGCGGCCGCACCGAAAGCAACCAACGTGAGGCCGAGGTCTTCCTTCACGAAAACGAGCATGCCGAGCGGGAGCGCGGCGCGGAGGTAGCGGCCTTCCATCCAGGCCGTCAGCCCGTAGGCGAGGAGGGGGACCGCGAAGGCGATCTCGTGGAATTGCGCGGCGACCGCGGCCGAAAAACCCCAGGACACCGCGTAGATCAGGCCGAGAGCGGTCCCCGCCCCGGCCCCGCAGCGCGCCCGCGCCAGGCGGGTAAGCGGAATCGCGGACACCGCGAAGAGCGCATTTTGCACAATAAGCAGGGTGGCGCCGCTGGGCCACAGCGCGAAAATCGGGCCGAGCACCACCAGGATGGGATGGAAATGATCACCCCACAGGTTAAACCCGGGGCCTTTGATTTCCACGATGGGCGCTTCGAGATGTGCGTAACGCTGGGCGAGCTGCGTGAAAATACCCAGGTCCCAGGAGGACGTCTGCATAGAAGCCCATTGGTGCAGCGAAAAAGCGGTGAAAAGAATGAAACTGCCGAGCGCCACCAGGTAGGGAGCCGGGTCGGTGCGCAGCGGGCGGTACCAGGTCGCGGTGCGAGCCGGCGCCGTGCGGAGAGCCATCATATCCGTTCCTCACCTTCCGTCTGTGCCGTCACGCGCCACCACCACATAGCCGGCTTCCTCTGTGACAATATGCCACTGCCCGCCAACTTTAGCGGTAATCCAGGCCACCACCTGGGCGCCGTCCCCGTGGTTGAGCCGGTTGGAGAACACCACCGTGTCAATATACGCGCCCGCGTAGCTATGCTCCCAATACACGGTATTACCTGGAACAACGTAGGCCATCATGACCACGTCGGCGAGGATATGCCGCCCGGTGCCGGCAGCCGCCACCGCCGCGCGGGCGCCTTCGCGCTGCTCGGCGGTCTGGGTGGCGCCGTAATCGGAAAAATACACGTATTGCTGGGTATTGGAACGCCCCGTGAGCCAGGAGCCGAAGCCGTTGGAAGCGGTGCCGAGCACACTGGAAATCAATGCGAGGGCAAGGGCCGCCGCGGCCAGGCGCGGGCAGCGAGCCAGCACTCCCAGGGCATCGCGCTGCGCGGTTGCGGATTCCTGCGCTCGCGATGGTGGTACGACGCCGCCGCGCGCACCCGCCCGCGCGAGCCCATCGGTCAGCGCGACGGCGATCATCGGCGCGAGCACCGCTGAATAATGCCACAAAATAGTCCAGTAGTAGGGGTTATCTCCCACGAAACGCCAGGCGAGAGTGGGTAGCAGCAGCGCCGCCCACGGGCTGCGCAGCCCCACGATCCCCAGGGCAGCCACGATATAGCAGAGGGTGCCCCAGCGATTGGGCTCGAGGAACATGCTCGCCAGGTCGAGGCCTTCGCGCACCCGCCCGGCATAATCCCACTGCCCGGAATTGTTGAAAGCCGGGAGGATAACCTGGGTGGCGGCCAGGAACCACGCGGTGCCCCAGGCGGCCAGGAAGGCGCCGATGCCAGCCGGTTCGCGCCAGTCGCGCGTGCTGTGGCCGCCGCGCTGCCGGGCACTGCCGGCCGCGGCCGCGTCGCCGGTACTGGACGCACCGCTGCGCCTGCGCGCTCCGCGCCAGCTGAGCAGCGCCGCCAGCACCCCGAAGCAGGCCACCGTGAGGCCGAGGTCCTCCTTGACGAAAACCAGCAGGGCGATGAGCACGGCGGCGCGCCCGTAGCGCCCCTCCAACCAGGCGGTTAACCCGAAAGCGAGCAGTGGCACCGCGAAAGCAATTTCGTGGAATTGCACCACGAGCGCGGAGGTGAGCCCCCAGCTGGCAGCGTAGGCCACCCCGATGAGGGTGCCCGGCACGGCCCCTACCCGCGCCCGGGCGAAGCGCGTGATGGGATACACCGAGATTCCGAAGAGTACCGCTTGGAGGGTGAGCAGGCTCATCCCGGAAGGCCAGAGCCAGAACAGCGGCCCGGTCAGCAGCAAAATGGGATGGAAATGATCGCCCCACAGGTTGAAGCCCGGGCCTTTAATATCCACGATGGGTGGGAATTGCCAGCGGGCGTACTGGTCGGCCAGCTGGGTGAAAATGCCCTGATCCCACGAAGGGGAGGAAAAGTTCACCCAGGTGTACCAGGAAAAGAACAGATACACGGCGAAAGCCCCCGCGGCCAGGAGCAGCGCCGTCGTATCACAGTGGTTGCGTGCCCACGCGCGCACCACGGCCGTTCGCGAACGTGCCCGCACCCTGCGCCCTTCCACTTCCCGCGCCGGCCCGCCGCGCATTAGATAATGTCTTTCTTCTGGAGGTGACGCAGCGCGAACCAGCCGATGGGTACCCGCGCCCAGAACGTGAGCAAGCGGTAGAGGATCGCGGTGGAGAAGGCCACCGAATACGGCAGGCCCGCGATGGTGAGCCCGCCGGTGAGGGCCGCTTCCACCGGGCCGATACCGCCGGGGGAGGGCACCAGGGAGCCCACCGAATTAGAAACCAGGTAGGTGATCGCCAGGGTGACCACCGGCAGGGTCTCCCCGAAGGCCGCCAGGGAGAAACCGAAGGCCGCCACGAAACTCACCGTCATGAGGAGGGAACCGCCGAAACCAGCAAGAATCCGGGAGGGATGGGTGGCGAGCCACACCACGCGCGGCCACACCTGCTCGATGGTGGGGCGCACCAGGTCAATGACCTTGCGACGCAGCGGGCGAATAAAGTAAACGGCCGCGCCTAGGGCCGCCACCGCCGCCACAATGAGCATCACGGAGGTGCTCGGGATAGAAAGATTCCCGAAGTCGCCGGTGAGCAGCCCGAGGGCCAAAAGCAGCAGCACCGTGGTAATAAACTGCGCGATCTGCACCAGGGACACGGTTGCCACCGCGACCGGAGTGGCTACCTGATTGCGTTGCAGATAGCGCAAATTGAGGGCGAGCGGCCCGATCCCAGCCGGCATAACCAAGCCCAGCACCGAGGCGGCGATCTGCACCTCGCTGGTTTCCCACAGCGGCAGGCGCTCGGCCGTATACGCTTTCAGACACAGTGCCGCGCCCACGTAGGTCGCGAAACTAGCGATAAAGGCGGCGAGCATCCACCACGGGTTGGCGCTGCGAATTGTTTCTTGGAGCTCGGTGAAATTAATGGAGCCGAGCAGAATAAAGACGGCCAGCACCCCGATGACGATGGTAATAATCGTCTTCGCGGAGAATTTGCGCAGCTGAATGGTCTGGGTGGCGGTGCCGATATCCTGCGGGAGGGCTTCCAGTAGGACTTCGCGCATGCGCTGCACGCCTTTTTTATCCTCGAGTTCGGCCAAGGTTTGCGCCGGCATAATGGTGCGTTGCACAGTCGGGGCCACCGAGGAAAGCCGGTCGCGGGAAATGCAGCGCAGCGCGGAGGCGACGGCGCGCTCCGGACCTACCGCCACCGCCTGCAGCAGGTAGAGCTGCGCCAAATCAATATGCCGGGAAAGCTCATTAGAAGAAAAACTGCCGTTGCGCCAATGGGTGATGAGGGCTTCGTCCCCGCGCACCGCGACCACCCCGGCGCGAATATCGTGGTGGGTGAGCCCGCGGGCGTGCGCGCGTTCGAGCGTGGACCACATGGCGTCCAGCGCCGCGTCGGAAATGTCTTCCGGCTCCAGATCCGTGAGGGGAACGGCCTCAATATCGGCAAAAGCGACGACGGCGGACGCGCCAGCTGCCGCGTAATGGGCATCGCGCCGCGGGGCCACCCCGGCGTGGACAGCCAGGGCTTCCATGAGGAGGGTGCGCTCGGCGGTTTCCTCCACGTTATCCCCGGTCCGCTGGGTGACCTGGGTGAGGGTGGCCCGCTGCCAGGCACTGGCCAGGCGCCCGAGGACCGCACGATCCGAGTCAATAAGCGCGGCAACGTAATGGGTGCCGTCGGCCAAGGTAACCACATAGTGGCGGGAATTGACATCCCCGATAAGCGGGTGGACATCATGGCGGGCCCGGGTAATGAGGGCGCGCACGTTAATATCGTCCTCCGGTTCGCCCAGCGGGTCGGCACCCGTAGCGCTCGCGGGAAGCGTGCCCTCATGTTCCGCGCTTGCCGCGGTGGTGAACGCGGCATCAGCCTGCCCGATGTGCCCGGTGAGGGCCTCGCGTAGCTCCTTGAGAATCGCGGTATCCACGTATCCGAGCGGGCCGGTCACGGGAACGGACCACGCGTGCATATCGGCGTCGTCGCCCGCATCCACGCGGATAATGCTGTGCGCGTCCAGGCCGGCGCGGCGAATCAGAGTGACGACGGCGGCGCCGGTGGCGCGGTCGGGCGAATCCCCAAAAGCATAAAGAGCGAAATAGCCGCAGGCCATCCCCACGAACACGGTGGTGAGCGCGCCGGTGAGGGTTTGGGCGCCCTGCAGCACGGAGAGCACCAGCACTATTCCCAAGGCCCACCAGCCGGTGCGCACCAGCCGGCCCTGACGCTCGGAGGCCGCCACCACCAAAATGGTGGCGATAATCGAGACGTAGGGGAGCATACCCACGGCGGCCTGTTCTTGGATGGTATCCGAGAGGTCGATGGTGATTTGGGACGTGGGCATGAAGCGCTCGAAAAGCCACAGTGAACCGTAGCAGATGGCGAGCGCGCCGGCCATGGCCACCAGCGCGGTCACGAGGGTGCGCCAGCGCCGGTAACGGATGATATCGAAGAAAAGCAGGAGGGGAAGGAAAAGCGAGACGAGGCCCTCGAGCACGTTAATCGGCATGGAGAAAATGGTGCGGAGGGTATCCGGGGCCGCGTTCGCGACATCGTGCGTGACGGCCACGGTGGTGGTGTAGCCGAAGCGGGAGATAAGGAGCATCCCGGCGATGGCCAGGGTGAAGAGGATGCCGCGCAGCAGGTTAGCGGGGCGGCGAGTCCAGCGCGCGATTTCGTCCACGAGGAGGACGCGGTGCACGGCAGGATCGGCAGAGGTGGGCGAGCTAGCCGTGGCGGTGGGCGCTTCCGGCGCGTTTACCGCAGCCGGGGCGGGTTGTACCTCCGCCGGCTGAACCGGGCTCGTTTCCTCGTTGTGGCGCACCAGCCCAGTCTAGTAGATGGGTAGTACTTTCTCCTGTGACCCGGCGCGGCTATGCGGTGCGGGCCACGGTGTGCGGTCCATGCCCGCGCCGTGCGCGGCCCTCCTACTCAGCGCAGCACTACTCGGCCCGGCGTAGCCGCAGCGAATTGAGCACCACGATAACCGAGCTGGTCGCCATGGCCGCGGCGGCCAAACCCGGCAGGATAATCCCGGCCACCGCCGCCGGAATAGCAATGAGGTTGTAGCCGAAAGCCCAGGCCAGATTCTGGCGGATCACCCGCAAGGTGGCGGCGGAGATACGTAGTGCCGCTCCCACATTGCGCAGATCGGAGTTCACGATGGTGATATGGGAGGCGGCCTTGGCGACGTCCGTGCCCGAGCCCATGGCAATGGAGAGGTCCGCGGCGGCCAGAGCTGCGGCGTCGTTCACTCCATCCCCGACCATCGCAACTCGCGCACCGGCCGCGCGGGCCGCTTCCACCACCCGGACCTTGTCTGCGGGGAGGACCTCGGCGTGCACGATGTCGATTCCGGCGGCCCGGGCCACCGCGCGCGTGGTGGCCGCGTTATCCCCGGAGGCCAGAATCGGGGTGAGACCCAGCTTCTTGAGCTCGGCGAGGGCCGCGGCGGAGGTGGGGCGCAGCTGGTCACGTACCGTGATGAGAGCGAGTGCTTCGCTTACCGCGCTGTCGCGTGCCAGCATAACGAGGGACGCCCCGTCGCTCGCAGCTTCTTCCAGCACGCTCTCCCACTCGGAGAGATCAACTCCGGCTTCGCGTAAGGCGCGCGGGGAGGCCGCGTAGTAGCGCTGCCCGCCGATGGTGGCACGCACGCCCTGCCCGGCCAGATTCTCAAAATCGGTGGCGGGGCTCAGCTCCACGCCTTCTTCGCGGGCCCGGGCCACGATAGCGCGGGCAAGAGGATGCTCGGAATAGTTTTCCACGCTCGCGGTCAGGGCGAGCGCTTCTTTATGAGCGGCGACGGCGCCACTACCGCCACGTGCCCCGGCAGGCGGGAGGAGCACCCGGTCCACGGCCATGGTTCCGGTGGTGAGGGTGCCGGTTTTATCCAGAATAATGGTGTTGACGCTATGAGCACTTTCCAGGGTTTCCGGGCCGTGGATGAGGACGCCACGCTGGCTAGCCCGCCCGGAACCCACCATGAGAGCGGTCGGGGTGGCCAGGCCCAGGGCGCAAGGGCAGGCCACCACCAGCACCGTAATGCCGGTCATGATGGCCAGGTCAAGAGGATTGCCGAGCGCCAGGCGCACCCCGAACGTCACGAGCGCAATGAGGATAACCGCGGGGACAAAGACCGCGGAAACCCTGTCTGCGAGCGCCTGCACGGGGGCTTTCCCGGATTGGGCGCGGGTGAGGAGGCGGCCCATCTGCGCCAGGGTGGTATCGCGGCCCACCCGGGTGGCCCGCACCCGGATCGCGCCCGCGGTGGTGAGGGTTGCCCCGGTCACTTCATCGCCAGGCCCCACGTCAATCGGGGTGGATTCGCCGGTGAGGAGGCTGGCATCCACCGCGGTAGTCCCGGAGATCACCACCCCGTCGGTCGCAATTTTCGTGCCGGGGGCCACGAGGAATTCGTCCCCGACGGCCAGGTCGCTAGCAGGAACAATGTCATCAACATCCGCTCCGGAGGCGGTGCGTACCCGGCGGGCGTCGTCGGCCCCTAATGCAAGGAGGGACCGCAGCGCATCTCCCGCGCTGCGGCGCGAGCGGGTTTCGAGCCAACGCCCCAGCAGCAGGAATGTAACGATCATGGCCGCGGTTTCGAAATACACGTGGGAGCCGTGCGCGGTTCCGGTGGCGAGTGCATGAATCCCGGTCATAGACATGCGGTAGTCCGCGCCGCCGGCTCCGCCCCACAGGAGCGCCCAGATGGACCATCCCAGCGAGGCCAGGGTTCCCAGCGAAATGAGCGTGTCCATGGTGGTGGAGCCGTGGCGGAGCGCGGCGGCGGCCGAACGGTGGAAGGGCCAGCCGCACCAGAGCGCGATGGGGAGGGTGAGCGCGCCGATGACCCACTGCCAGTACGGGAATTGCAGGGCTGGGATCATGGAGAGCGTTACCACGGGGATGGAGAGAGCCAGCGAGATCCAGAAACGGCGCCGCAGCGCAGCGATACGGGCGCCGGCCCTGGCATCGGCTGCTTCGCGTACCTCGGAGGCTGCGCGGGCGGATTCGGCATGGGCGCTCGCGGTTGCGGTGGCCGGGTGCGCGTCGTCGTGCACATCGGTTGTGCCCGTGCGGGCGCCCGCGCCTGCAGTGGTGCTGCTCCCGGCCGTGGGGGTGAGGGCCGTGCGGGAAATGAGCCGGGCTGCGTAGCCGGCTGCGCTCACCTGGGTGAGGAAATCGGCGGTGTCGAGCTGGGCCGCGGCCTCGCTGAGTTCAAGGTGTGCTTCGTCGGTGGCGAGGTTGACGGAGGCGCGCACTCCGGGCAGCTTATTGAGTTTCTTTTCCACGCGCGCCACACAGGACGCGCAGGTCATTCCGGAAATCGCGAGGTTCACTTCGGCAACGGGGGCGGCATCAAGATTTTCGGTCGCGGTGCCTGTGGTGTTGCGTGCGGTGTGGAACGACGGCGCAGCCGCGGCCTGTGGGGGCTCGGACACGAAAAATCTCCTTACGTAGGCGCACTTAGGTGGGCTGTCGCGGGTGGTGGTCCGCGGCAGCGGGTGCTTATCACGGCACCGGGTGCCTAAAAATATGTGTGAGCGAGTGGTATTTAGCGGATGATCTCGGTCACGGTGTAGTCGCCGGCTTCGGCTACCGCAGCTGTGAGGTCCTCGTCGGAAAAATCGTGCGGGGTGTAGACGAGCACCGAGGAGGTGCCTTCCGGGTTCAGGGTGACGAGTACGCTGTTGACATCCGGGAGAGCATCGAGTTCCGCGCTCACGTGCTTGACGCAATTTTCGCAGGTCATCCCGGTGATTTTCAGCTCGATAGTGCGATCAAATTCTTCTGTTGCCATGGTGCGCCTCCTTCTTCAGCCCCGAGGTGGGGTGCACCCGGTTTAACACGAATCTACGCGGTGCTATTCCCGCTTATCCGCAAGCCCAGCAGTGGCGAATCTTTCTGCTCGAGTGGTTTTTATCCACGTGTTTCATTGTATGGCCCGAGGAATCGCTTGCTTCGAATTCACGATCGTAGCGCGCCTAGGCTGAGCGCCGTCGCCGCATTTACGCTCCCAACAATGCGAGAGGGATAACGTAAATTCCGTCGGGGCGGCGGTATGCCTGGGTGCCGGTGTTGAGGACCATGAGCAGCGGCTCCTGTTCGGGAATTTGCTTGCGCAACCACAGCAGATGCTGTACGTCGTGCTCGCTAATCGCGTTGGCGAGTTTCACTTCCACCCCGGCGATTTCTCCGCTCGGGCCTTCTGCTATCAAGTCCACCTCGTGGTCTCCGTTGCGGGTTCGTAAGTGGAATACGCGGGCCCGGTTGGCTTCGGCTGCGACTCGCACGCTCAGCGCGGCTAGGGACTCGAATAGCTGCCCCAAGAACTTCTGCCCGCGCGCACCCAGCAATGTGGTCTCGTTTAGGTTAAGTAGCCGCAGCGCCAGTGCCGGATCTGCTAGCTGGTGTTTCAGGGCGAGTTGCAGCCGCTTCAAAGCATTGCTGGCGGGTGCCCAACCGGGAATGGGGTCCAGAATCCACAGTGCGGTGAGGTGTTCGCGGTACGTAATCGTGGTGCTTTTTGCCGGCTGCGTGCCGTCCCCGCCGGTGGTGGCATCTAATAAATTGGCGTACGACGTTGTAAGGGAACTCGCCGCGGCGTACGCGGCCAGCCAGCGGTGTAATACTTCCGGGCGGCGCACCGTTGCTCCGTAATCGGGTAAATCACGGTCGATAATCAAGCGCAGATACGAATCCAGTAACTCTTGGGTTACTTCAGCGGATTTCGTCATGATCCCGGGGAAACCGCTCCGTGCTATGGCACGGCAATAATCCGGCAAAGCGAAATGCGTATGGCCGGCTATGTCTTGATTCGGGTTTCTGAGCAGTTCGCCGAAACTCACGCTAGATTCAACAAGTTCGCGTTCGAATAATGCCATCGGGCGCAGCCGTAAAGAGAGCACTCGTCCAGCTCCGCTGTGCAGCCCGCTGGCATCGAAAGGCGTGGCTGAGCCGGTCAGTAGGAATCTTCCCGCAGGTGCACCCCCGTCTACCTGGCGCCGCACAGAATCCCACACCGCTGGGACTTTCTGCCATTCGTCCAATAAGAGGGTGCCGGGCGCGACGGTGGTGAAATCTGGATCCGCGGCCGCCACATATTGAGTTTCGGGGCGGTCGAGCAGCCATACCGTGTTTGCGCGCTGCAGGGCAGTGGCGGTTTTCCCTACGCCTTTCGCGCCGTCAATCGCGATTGCGGGAACTTCGGGAAGTAATGCGTCTAGCCGCGTATCAATTGCTCGCTTATGGTAACGCATAGCCCTATCCTACCGTTAGCAGGCGCCCTACGCTACCTTTAGCCGGGTTTCTATCCTACTTTTAGCCGGACTCCCACGCTACCTTGAGCCGGAATTGCTTGAGGGTTCTACTTTCTAGCGCCCCCGCCGGTTCACAACCACGCGGTGAATAATCCACCCCACCGCGATCACCAGGCAGACCACCGCCACGATCTTCGCGAAAATCCCCACGTAATCTTCCACGATGGTCCAATTCGCGCCCAGCAGGTAACCGGCGTAAATCAGAATCGTATTCCAGATCGCCGAGCCCACCGCCGTCAGCGCGGTAAATTTCAGCATCCCCATATTCGTCACGCCGGCAGGAAGTGAAATAAGGGAACGGAAAATCGGCACCATGCGCCCGAAGAACACCGTCCAACTGCCGTGCTTATCGAACCATGCCTCGGTTTTATCCACATCGGATTGTTTGGTGAGCGGGAACCACAGCAGAATTTTGCGGGTGCGTTCCCGCCCGAGCCAGGCGCCCAGCCCGTACAGCAGCCAGGCCCCCGCCAGCGAACCGGCGGTACACCACAGAATCGCGCCGATGAGCGTCATATTCGAGGTGGGGGAGGAGGCCGTGAATCCGGCCAGCGGCAAAATCACCTCGGAAGGCAGCGGCGGAAAAATATTTTCCAGCGCAATAAGAAGCGCCGCCCCGAACCCGCCGATAGCGTCCATCACACTGACCACCCAGCCGGTGATCCCGCCCAGCGCGCCCGGGTCACCGCCCGGCGCCGGTGCGGTCGCCAGGACGCTTGTCCATGCTGCTACGTTCACGCTTCTCCTCCGGTTGCGAACGCCGCGAAGTGCGGCACATATGCCGTATTCGTTACGACGACGCCGCCGCGCTGCCGCGCGGCCTGCCGGTTACCTTAGCAGGCTTAGCTGGCTGCGGTCCCGGGCGTGTCCTCCAGGAAATCCACGAGGCGGGCAGCCAGGCCGGTGTACCCGGCCGGAGTGAGAGCAAGAAGACGTTCCTCTATATCCCCCGGCAAACCCAAGCCCGCAATAAATTCCCGCATATCTGCCGCGGTGACCTTCCGCCCGCGGGTCAGCGCCTTGAGGCGCTCGTAAGGATCTTCCAAATGCTCAGCACCGCCCAGAGCTGCGGCCCGCATGGCCTGCTGGATCGGTTCGCCCAGCACCTCCCAATTCGCGTCCAGGTCCGCGGCAAGCTTGGCGGGATTGGGATCTACCCCGGCCAGCCCGCGCCGCAAATTATCGAGGGCCAGGTAGGAATGCCCGAGCGCCACCCCGATATTGCGTTTCGTGGAGGAATCCGTGAGATCGCGCTGCATCCGGGAGGTCACCAAAGTCTGGCTGAGCACCCCGAAGAGCCCGGAGCTGATCTCCAGATTCGCTTCCGCATTCTCGAAACGAATGGGATTAACCTTATGCGGCATTGTCGAGGAGCCGGTCGAGCCCTGTGCCGCCAGGTTCTGATGGAAATAATCCAGAGAAATATAGGTCCACATATCGGTGGCGAGATTATGGGCGATGCGATTGACGTGCGCGATATCGTCGAAAAGATCGGCAAGCGCATCATAGGACTCAATCTGGGTGGTGAGCGGATTCCAGGTCAGCCCCAAGGATTCCACAAAATCGCGGGCCAGATCCGGCCAGTTAGCCTCCGGAATCGCGGTGGTGTGGGCGGAAAAAGTCCCGGTGGCCCCGGAGAATTTCCCGTAGTATTCCGCGGCTTCCACCCGGCGCAGCGAACGGTGCAGGCGGTGCGCAAAAACGGCGAGCTCCTTGCCGACGGTCGTGGGTGAGGCCGGCTGCCCGTGGGTATGGGCCAGCATGGGTAGCTCCGCGTGCGTGCGGGCCAGCGCGCTCAGATCTGAAACCAGGCCCCAGGCGCGCGGCAACCAGCAGCGGCGCACCGCGTCACGCACGCCCAAAGCCCAGGCCAGGCTATTAATATCTTCCGAGGTGCAGAAAATATGGACCATCTCGCGCAGGTGACCCAACCCGCCCGCGTCCATACGCTTCTTGATGAAGTATTCGACAGCCTTGACATCGTGCCGTGTTTCCGCCTCAATGATAGCCAGCTCGCGTGCCGCGGCGTCGTCGAACTTTTCGGGAAGTGACCGCAAATATACGACGGCGCTATCGGGCAGCGCCCCCACCCCGGGAATCACCGCGCGTTCGCACAGGAAAATCAACCATTCGACTTCCACGTGAATTCGGTAGCGGTTGAGCGCGGCCTCGCACAGGTAGGGCTGCAGCGGGGCGGTGGCGCTGGCGTAGCGGCCATCTAAGGGGGAAAGCGGCCCGGAAATATTCGGGACGGGGGTGGATGCGGAAGTTGATTCTGGCGCGCGCTGCTCACTCATGGCTCTATTCTGGCAGATCCGCGCCCGGCTGGCAGAACCGCATGCCATGCACCGCTGCGCCCGGCGCCGGCGAGATACGCACGTCCGGCTAGCCGAGCTTAGAGGTAGGGCCGGGCGGCTGCCAGGGTTTCCGCACCGTAGAAGCCGCCGAACAGCGCGGCGTGGAGGATAAGAATATGGAGGCTGTGCAGGCCGATGCGGTGCTGCCACCCGGAGGCGAGCGGGGATGCTTCGTTATAACCGGCGTAGATGTCCTCCACGAAAGGAGCGCGGAAGACCGTGAGGGTGGCCAGGTCGGTTTCCGCGTGCCCACCGTGGGAAACCGGGTCGATGAGCACCCCACCGCGCTCCGTCCACATCACATTGCCGCTCCACAAATCACCGTGGAGCAGAGCGGCCGGGCTACGCACCAGGGCCGGTTGGGGGCTATCGAAAGCGCCGGTCCGTAGGCGTTCACATAAGTGCTCCAGGGCGCGGGAACCGCTCGCCTCCAGCGCCCCGTTATCGCGGGCGGGGCGCAGATAGGGTTCGATGCGATCCGCGGCGTAGAACTCCCCGAAGCTGCGCGCGGGAGAATTCGCCGGTACCACCGGTAAATCCCAGGAACCCAGGCGTATCGGACGGGAGCGGTTGGCGCCGCCGGGAGCCTGCCCGAAAATCCGGTGCCCGGAGGGATCCCAGGCGTGGGTACGGGCCAGGCGCGCCCCGAATTCCCTGGCGGCCACCGCGGTGGGGCGCACGGAGCGCAAGCGTTCCTCGCGCAAGATACCGCGGTCGTGATCCGCGGCGGTAGAAAGGAGAGGCACGACGGGCGCCCCGCCATATGGTGTGGCCTCGGCCAGTTCCGCCAGCGAAAGCGCCTCACCCCAGATCTCGGCCGGATCGCCGGTTTTCGCAAAGGTCTCCATACCCGCATCCTACGGCGCCCCGTGCGGAGCGGCGCACCGTTCGGATAACGGTGCGCGGGGACGGAGCACGGTGCGGGCGGACACGGTGCGCAGCATGGAGCCACCGGTGCGCGGGCGGCGCGGAACGGCCCCGGGGTGGCTAGCGGTGATGGTGCACAATAGAAGAATGCAATGGTTCCGCCCCGAATTAGCCGATCTGCCCAGCTACGTCGCCGGGAAACGCCCCCGCAACGCCGATAGCGTCAAGCTCTCCAGCAACGAAGTTCCTTTCCCGCCCACCCCGGCGGTGGCCGCCGCACTCGCGGCCGCGGTCGCCCAGGGCGGGGAGCTCAATCGCTATCCCGATATGTCCTGCGCGCAACTCACCGCTGCGCTTGCCGCTTTTGAAGAATGGGAGCCGGCCGGGATCGTGGTGGGTAACGGCTCCACCGCCCTCATTGAAAAATTCCTGCAAGCCGTGGTCACCCCGGGTGGTGAAGTAATCAGCCCGTGGCGCTCTTTCGAGGCCTATCCGATTGCCACCATCGCCGCGGGCGGGCGCTTCGTGGGCGTGCCGTTGCGCGCGGATGGCACCCATGACCTCGAGGCCATGGCCGCTGCCATCACGGAGAACACCCGGGCCATCCTGCTGTGCTCGCCCAATAACCCCACCGGCACCACCATCCCGCATGCCGAGCTCGCTAGCTTCCTGAGTCGGGTCCCCGCCCGCATTCCGGTACTCCTCGACGAGGCATATATCCACTTCGCTCCCGCGGTAGGTGAGAGCCAGGCGAGCCGCGCCGTCGTACAAAACGGTAAGGAACTGGCGCGCCAGTACCCGAATGTGGCGGTGGCCCGCACTTTTTCCAAGGCTTTTGCGCTGGCCGGGCTGCGGCTGGGCTACCTGCTCACCAGCCCCGCGCTGGCCGAACCGCTGCGCCGTATCGCCACGCCTTTCGGTGTCAATCGCCTCGCCCAGGTGGCCGGTCAGGCCGCTCTCGGCGAAGCCCCAACCGTACTGGAGCGCGCCGCGCAGCTGGCCCGCGCCCGCGATGAACTGGCCGAGCAGCTCTCCCGGGCCGACTGGCACACGCCTACCTCCCACGCGAATTTCCTGTGGATTTCCGCGGCTGAACTGGCTCGCCACGGGGTGAGCGCCGCGCGTTTCGAGGATGCGTGTATGGATGCGGGGGTACTGGTGCGGGTGCTCGGCGAAGGGGTGCGCGTGAGCGTGGCCGAACCGGAAGGTAGCACCCGGGTGCTCGCCGCCGTGGGCGCGCTGGCCCGCAGCTAGGCTCCCGACGCTGCCGCTTCAAGGCCCCCGTTACGGTCAGCTGGCACGGGGCCAGCTAGAACAATTCTTCGGCGGCCCGCCGCACCGTAAACCCGTGGCCGGTCAACTCCGACCAGCAGGAAATGCCGGCGTATTGGTCGGCGGTGCAGGCGAAGCCGTGCGCGGCCACCACGCTGCCGTAGGGCACCTCTTTGGCGGTGCTCACCTGGGTGGAACACCCGGCGGTGGTGGTGCCCGTCAGACCCACGGTGTAATTGGCAGGTTCACCTTCGCAGCCGGGCGGGGACACGTAGTCATAGGTGAAAATCGTGCAATTGACGGCTTTTTCGTCAAGGGAGCAGCGCACATTATTCATCGGGGTGGTGAAAGATTCCAGCCGGGTGGCCTCCGGTGGGGCGGGCCGCACCAGTTTCCACCACTGGCGCGAGGCCGCGAAAGATTGGAAATCCGCAGGGGCGGCAATATCACCGAGCGCCGTACTTAAGCTCAGGGTGTATTCAGCCCCGCAGCTGGAGGAGAGGGTGCGCAGAGCCTCGGTGAGGAGCGGTGCCTCAGCGGTATAGGTGCCACCCGCGGCCGCCGCGGTCGCGTAATCGGCCAGGGTAGCAGCGGCAGTATCCGGATGTGGGCAGGCGCCCGAGCGCAAGTCGTGGACCTGGTTGCGCAGCTGGGTGAGATCAGCGGAGGCGCTGCGCCCGGGTTCGGAGCCGGCGGCGGTGGGCGCCGGCCCGGCGGCGTCGTCGCTAGAAAAATACGAGACCCCCACCAGGGCGAGCACGCCCGCAAGAACGGCAGCCGCGAAGAGCAAGAAATACAGCGGCCATCGCGCCGGGCCGTGCGCGCCGTGTCTCATGCGTACTCCTTGTGCTGGGGATCGTCCTCCTAGGTTACGGCACCGCGCGCCGCGCGTCATCTTAGGAACGACGGCGCAGCTAGGGCGCCTGCCCGCCGCGGCCCGCACCGTAGCTTTCGGCTAGCGCCCGCCCAGGGCGGCGCGCAGCACGGGCAGAATCTGGATATCGCCGGGTAGCCACTCCACGCTATCGAGCTCGGCGGCGGTGAGGACGCGGGCATCGCGGTGCGCCGGGCCCAGGGTGATTTCACCGAAGGGTCGCGCCAGCCACACCATCATCCGCAGCCCGCTGTTATGCTCCCCGGAACTAAGATCCCAGGAGCCATCCGGGCTATCGGGATTGGCCAGTTGCCGGCCGATATCAATGCCGCAGCCCAGTTCCTCGGAAATTTCACGGTGCAGCGCCTCGCGCGGGGTTTCGCCGGGTTCCACTTTGCCGCCGGGGAATTCCCACAGGCCGTCCGCCCATTCGGGGTAGGAGCGCTGGGTGGCCAGCACGCCACTGGGATTGGTGAGATCGGCGACGAGGGCCGCGCCCACCACCAGGCGGGGAGCGGGTTCCGTGCTGGAGTCCGGTGCCGGGGCCGGCTCAGCTACCGGCGCGGGGTGAGATGCGGATTCGGATTCGGATGTCATATCGGATGCCTCCTCGCCGCCCATATTAATTCCTGAAGCGAGCGGTGGGGATGTCCGTTCACCTTGTGAGTGAGATCTGCCACCGGATAAACTGGCCGCGCATTGCCGCTCACAGGAGATCACCATGACCCACCACTGGAGTTCTGAGGCGCTAGTCGGCTCCGGGGAGTTCCTCGCTCCATCAGTTAACCGATCTTTGCTTGCCTGGCCCGCGGAGCAGATAGCGGAGGGTGACCGCTTTGAGCTGTGGGCCTGCCCGGATGGAGCCGGCACGCTCGGGGATTGGGAGGGTGGCGATAGGAGCGCAGAACAGCTCGGCATCAAGCGGCTTTGCGCCCTCGCGGTGGACCCGGACGGTATCCCGGCCGCGGCCATTTCCACGCGCGCACACCTGTCCGGCTATGCCGCGCTGCGCCTGAGCGGCGTGCCCTCCCACCGGTTGCGCGAGGCGCTGCGCGGGCAGCTTCTGGTGGCGCGCCGTAACGATGCCGGGGAGCTCAGCGCTCTCACCGGGGTGCAGATCGCCGGGATGATTGATGATCTTTACTCCGGTGCCCGCCAGGCCACTCTCGGGGTGACATGGGATGGGGATGTGCCCACGGTGGCACTCTGGGCGCCCACCGCACGCCAGGTTCGTATCGAGGTGGCGGAGGCACACGAAGACGTTGACTCCGCCACCCACTCCGCCGCGCGCACCGCTGCCCCCGGCCCCGCGCGCACCACCACGCACGCCATGACCCGCGATGCGCTGGGCATCTGGCACGCGCATGGTACCCCGGCCTGGAAGAACGCCAGCTATCTTTTCGAGGTCGAGGTTGTGGAACCCCGGGCGGGCACCGTGGTGACCTACCGGGTGACCGACCCGTATGCGGTGGCCCTCACGGTGGATTCCGAGCGCGCGGTCTTCGTGGATCTGGAAGACCCGGTCTACCAGCCGGAGCTGTGGCGCACCGCCCCGCGGCGCACCCTCACCAACCCGGCTGCTCACACTATCTATGAGCTGCACGTACGGGATTTTTCAATGTCGGATCCCACCGTTCCCGATCGCCTGCGCGGAAAATACGGTGCGTTCACGCTGCCCGACTCGGCCGGGATGCGCCACCTGCGCGCTCTGGCCGAGGCCGGAATGACCACCGTTCACCTCCTCCCCACCTTCGATATCGCCACCATTCCCGAACGCCCCGAGAACCAGAAGACCCCGCGCATCCCGCAGGCCGGCCCGGATTCCCCGGTCCAGCAGCAGGCCGTGAGCGCGGTGGCGGATTCCGACGCCTATAACTGGGGCTACGATCCGTTCCACTACCTGGCACCGGAAGGTAGCTACGCGGTGGAGCCCAATGGCGGGGCACGCATCAAAGAGTTCCGTGCCATGGTGGGAGGGCTGCATGCGGCTGGCCTCGGCGTCGTGCTAGATCAGGTCTATAACCATACGGCCGCGGCCGGCGGGGATGCCGTCTCCGTTCTCGATAAAGTGGTGCCCGGTTATTATTACCGGCTGGACGCGCGTGGCACTATCGCTACGTCCACCTGCTGCCCGAATGTGGCGACCGAAAATCTAATGGCGGAAAAACTCATGGTCGATGCGGTGGTGCTGTGGGCCAAGCACTATCGCGTGGACGGTTTCCGTTTCGATCTCATGGGCCACCATGCGCGGGCGAATATGGAGGCGGTGCGGGCTGCCCTCGATGCACTGACGGTGGAGCAAGACGGTATTGACGGCGCGCGTATCTACCTCTACGGGGAGGGGTGGAATTTCGGGGAGGTGGCCGATAACGCGCGTTTCCGCCAGGCCACCCAACTGGAGATGAACGGTACCGGTATCGGGGCTTTCAATGATCGCATGCGTGATGCCCTCAACGGTGGCGGGCCTTTCGATTCCGATAAACGCCACCATCAGGGCTACGGCACCGGCCTGGCCACCGACCCGAATGGCCACAGCCCGTGCTCCCCGGAGGAGAATCGCGCACGCCTCGGGCACGCGACCGACCTGGTCAAACTCTCCCTGGCCGGAGCTCTGCGCGATTTTAGTTTCCTAACCCACACCGGGGAATGGAAAAGCGGCGCCGAGCTCGATTACGGCGGGCGGCCCGCCGGTTTCGCCTCCCAACCCCAGGAAGCCGTCAATTACGTGGACGCGCATGATAACGAAACCCTGTGGGATAGTGGCGCTTACAAACTGCCGCTTTCCCTCAGTACCGATGACCGCATCCGGATGGTGCTGCTCTCCCTGGCCACGGTGGCGCTCGGCCAGGCCCCGGCTTTCTGGCACGCGGGCACCGAGCTGCTCCGCTCAAAGTCCCTGGACCGAGATTCCTATAATTCCGGGGACCATTTCAACCGTCTGGACTTCTCCGGGCAGAGCAATAATTTCGGGGTGGGCCTCCCGCCCGCCAGTCGCAACGAGGCATCCTGGCCGGTCATGAGGCCGCTGCTGGCGCGCACCGAGCTGTGCCCCAGCCCGGAACAGATCGCCCGCGCGGCCGCCATCGCCCGCGACCTGCTGTGCCTGCGCCACTCCAGCCCGCTTCTCACCCTGGGGAGCGCGGAGCTCATCCGCGCGAAAGTCACTTTCCCCAACGGCGGGCCGGGCGCCACCCCCGGCTTCATCATTATGCGCATCGACGATACCGCCGGCCCGGATATCGACCCGCAGCTCGACGGCATCATCATCGCCTTCAACGCCTCCCCGCGCCCCATCACGGAAAAAATCGAGGGCGTCACGGAAACCTACGCGCTGTCGCCCATTCAGCGGCATGGGTACGACGACGCAGTTCGCGCCGCCGCGCTTATCAGCGGCACCGTTACTGTGCCCGCGCGCTCCGTCGCGGTCTTCCTGCTGGCCCAGCGATCCTAGTACGCACGCCGGGCCTCCCGCCGGGGTTGGCGCACCCGCGGGGGGGGGGATCTCTTCAGGATGGGTGCTTTCTCAACGCCGCCCACTCACGGTGGGATCCCCCGGCAACCAGAAACGCAAAGGCGCATCTGTATTGCGGGAAATCCCAATGCGGGGTCCCACTCGGTAGGGTAGCGGCGCCGGTGGCAACTCCAGCTGCAGGCACCGTTCCGCCAATCCGGCGGGATCGGGGGTGATGGCGGGATCGCGCATCCCGCCATCCGCATCCCGCACCTTGAGCGGTAGCCCACTCATGGAAGTATCCAAACCGAGGACCTGGCCCACGTTGCCCGGCCCGCGCGCCNGGGCCNGGCGCGCGGGCGGAGCGGCGCCTGGCCGGGTGCGGCGCCTCAGGGCTTCCTCCAGCCCGGCCACAACCTCCCCGGCCCGCAAGAGCACTGCGCTGGCCTGGCCATCCGCACCGCACACGATATTGCCGATGCGATGGATGCCGTAGCTGAGGTAGACATAAAGGTGGGCGGGTGGCCCGAACATAACGCGGGCGCGCGGGGTGGGCCCGGCGAAAGCATGCGAGGCAGGATCCTCCGCCCCGAGGTAGGCTTCCACCTCGGTCAGGCGCACCGCCACGGCGCCGTCGCCTACCACCGCGCCCAGCAGCAGCGGGGCCAGCTCATCGGCCGGCCGGCTCAGGTCCGCGATGCTCGCCGCGGCGGTGCTTGCCGCCGCGGTACGCGCCATATTCGCGTCCGTCATACCCCTCCCGCTGTTACGCCTACCGAGTCAGATGCTCGGGTGAGTGCCACGCGCCTCCTAGGCGTCGTCGCCCATACCCTCGAGGTTCGAGAGCGCTTCGCGGATCTGCGCGGCGCTGGCCCGTAGGGATTCCAGTTCCGCATCGGAGGGCTTCATATCGATCTGCCGGATCGCGCCGCGCGCCCCCACGATGGTGGGGACGGACATGCACACCCCGGAAATTCCGTTCCACCCGGTCATGAGGCGGGAGACGGAGAGCACCACGCGTTCGTCGCGCAGCACCGCCTGGATAATCCGGGAGGCCGCCAGCCCGATGGCGTAATTCGTGGAACCTTTCCCTTCGATCACTTCGTAGGCGGCGTTAATAACGCGGTCGGCGATACCGTCGAGGAGTTCATCGGTCACCGGGCCGGAACGCAGCTCCCATTCGCGGATCGGCACCGTGGAAATCGAGGCCATTGACCACATCGGAGTCTCGGAATCCCCGTGCTCACCGCACATATAAGCATGCACATTCGAGGTCGCTACGTGGAACTTCTGCGAAATAAGCTGGCGCAGTCGCGAAGAATCCAGCACGGTGCCGGTCCCGAAAACGCGTGCGGGCGGCAGCCCGGAGATTTTGAGGACGGCTTGGGTGACCACGTCCACAGGATTAGCGACGATGACGAAAATCGCGTTCGGGGAGAGCTCGACCAGCGGGGGAACGATGGAGCGCATCATCGCCACACTCGCCCCGGCCAGGTCCAAGCGGGACTGGCCTGGCCGCTGGCGTGCCCCGGCGGTAATCACGATGACATCGGAATCCGCGGTGGCCTCCACGTTATCGGTGCCCTCAATTTTGGCGGTGGGCATGAACTGGCCGCCGTGCATAAGATCGAGGGCTTCGGCATGCACCTTCTGTGCGTTGATATCTTGGAGAACAACATGCCGGGCGACGCCTTTGATGAGCATTGCGTAGGCGAGGGAAGTCCCCACCGCCCCGGCGCCAATAATAGAAACCTTTGAGCCTTCAGTGCGCTGGTCAATCATATTTCGTTATTTTACCCGCTACGGGTTGATCCGCACCGCCGTGCGCCCGTAACGCTGGCCGGCCAGCAGCTCGCGCCCAGCTGCGGGAACCTCCTCCAGGTCAATAACGTGGGTGAGGGAATCGAGCACGCTCGTGTCCACGTGTTCGGCCAGCAGTTCCCAGGCGCGCAGGCGCAGCTCGCGCGGGGCCCGCACCGAATCCACCCCGGCCAGGGTGATGCCCCGCAAAATAAAGGGCAGCACCGTGGTGGGGAGTGCGGTTCCACCGGCCAGGCCGCAGGCGGCCACCGTCCCGCCCCAGCGGGTTTGCGCCAGTAGATTCGCGAGCACCTGCCCGCCCACGGTATCCACACCGCCCGCGAAGCGGGCCTTCTGGAGGGGCCGCGCGGAAGGTTCCTCAAATTCCGAGCGCTCGAGCACCTCGGTAGCTCCGAGCCCGCGCAGGAAATCCCCGAAGCGCTCCGCCCGCCCGGTCAGCGCCACCGGCTCGTAGCCGAGCCGCGCGAGGAGATGGAGCGCGATACTGCCCACCCCGCCGCTCGCCCCGGTCACCGCAACGGGGCCGTCCTGCACCGCGTGCTCACTGAGCGCCAGCACGCACAGTGCCGCCGTATACCCGGCTGTTCCCAGGGCCGCCGCCTGCGCGGCGCTGAACACTTCTGGCACCGGCACGCAGGTATCCCCGGGCACCCGCAGTTGCGGGGTGTAGCCCCCGTGCCGGAATTCACCCAGGCCCGCCCCGTTCACACTCACTAGCTGCCCCGGGCGCACCGGGCTGTCCGGGCCGGCCTCCCGCACCGTCCCCACCGCGTCAATACCGGGAATAAGCGGGCTGATACGGGCCACACCCCGGTCGCCTTTCAGGCACAGCGCATCTTTGTAATTGAGGGAAGACCAGGAAATATCGAGGAGCACATCGCCTTCCCCGAAGGGGGCTGCATTCGCTCCACCGGCCTGAGTATCGAAAGTAAGCGTGGGCGCGGCTGCGTCGTCGCACCGCACAAAAATAGTAGCCATGCATTAAGCGTACCGGCGCGGCACGCAGCACGCTTTAACTGCTACTATCTGAAGTAGACCCGGCGCGTGAGCCGGGCACAAGGCACGGACAGGGCCGGATGATCACTCCACGCACTCGCAACGATTGAGCTTCCACCGCCCCTCTCCATGCGGAAAGGTGATTCATGATTAACGTTAAAGAGGTGGTGGATTCATTCACCTCCTGGCAAGAAGAGCTTTATATCCACCTGCATCAGCATCCCGAACTTTCCATGCAGGAAAAAGAAACGTGTGACACTATCGACGCGGAACTGACGCGCCTCGGATACGCAACGCAGCGGATCGGCGGCGGCGTCGTCGGTGTGCTGGAAAACGGGGAGGGACCCGCGGTGCTCTTCCGCGCCGATATTGACGGGCTCCCCGTCAAGGAAGCGACCGGGCTCGAGTACGCATCCACGCAGACGCGCACGGACGCGGACGGCAACGAAGTCCCGACCATGCACGCCTGCGGTCACGATTTCCATATTTCCTGCGCCTTGGGCGCAGCCCGTATTTTCGCGGAAAACCGCGAGGCCTGGGCCGGTACCTATATCGCGCTGTTCCAGCCCGGGGAAGAAACCGCGGCCGGGGCACGCTCCATGGTGGCCGACGGCCTGGTCGATAAGATCCCGGCACCGGATGTGGCTCTGGGGCAGCACGTGCTGGCCGGGCCGATGCGCGCCGGGCAGGTCGGCACCCACGCCGGGGCGATTCTCTCCACCGGCGCCTCCGTGAAAGTGACGCTGCACGGGAAAGGCTCGCACGGCTCCATGCCGCATCTGAGCATCGACCCGGTGGTGCTCGCCGCCGCCGTGGTGACCCGCCTGCAGAGCGTGGTGGCGCGCGAAATTAATCCCTTCAAGATGGCGGTGCTCACCGTGGGCTCCATCCACGCCGGAAGTAAATCAAATATTATTCCGGACACGGCCACCCTGCTTATTAATATTCGCGCCTACGATATGGACGTGCGCGAACAGCTCCTTGATGGCATTAAGCGCACCGTCACGGCCGAATGCGAAGCGGCCCGCGCCCCGCAGGCACCGGAATTTGAGATCTACGATTCCTACCCGCTTACTAATAACGACGACGCAACTACCGCCAAGGTCACCCAGGCATTCCTGGCACACTTCGGGGAAGAACGCGTGATGGACTGCGGCGAAGTATCGGCTTCCGAAGATTTCAGCGTGATCCCGGACGCCTTCGGGATTCCCTACACCTACTGGGGCTTCGGTGGTTTTGCGGAAGGCGCGCCCACCTACCCCAACCACAACCCCGCCTTCGGGCCGGTTCTCCAACCCACCCTCGCCACCGGGACTGAAGCCGCGGCCGTTGCCGCGCTCGCCTGGCTGGCGCGGGACTAGCGGGACTACATTTCCACGATGACAAAGGATAAAACTATGGCTACCACTCAAGGCGCGAAGGCGCCGGCCGGTACGGCGCAGGCTGGCACGGCGCCGGCCGCTAACCCGCCGCAAGATACCGGTTACCGCGGCACCGAAAAACTGCTGTGGGGCATCGTCCTCGCGGTTGTGACCTTCTGGCTCTTCGCCGGAACTGCCGCCACCGTGGCACCCAATATTATGGAGGACCTCGGCAGCGTGGACGCGGCCGGGATGAACCTCGCGGTTTCCATCACCGGCCTATTCTCCGGTCTCTTCATGGTGCTCATGGGCGGCCTGGCCGATAAAATCGGGCGCGTGCGCATCACCCTCCTCGGGATTGTGCTCAACGCGGCCGGCTCGCTGCTGCTCATTTTCGCCGCTGGGGGCGTGGCACTGCCGCTGCTGCTGACCGGGCGCGCGATCCAGGGCCTGGGCGCGGCCTGCATTATGCCGGCCTCGATGGCCCTCGTGAAGGCCTACTGGGACGGCCCGGCCCGCCAGCGCGCGGTGTCCATGTGGTCGATTGGTTCCTGGGGCGGCTCCGGCCTGGCCGCGATCTTCGGTGGCACCGTGGTGCAATTCGTGGGCTGGCGCGGAATCTTCATCGCCTCGATTATTATCTCCGTACTCGCCTTCCTCATGATCCTGGGCACCCCGGAAAACCGGGTGGAAAGCACCGGCCCGCGCAAGAGCTTCGACGCTATCGGCCTGGTGCTCTTCATCGCCGGCACCCTCGGGCTCATGATCGTGCTGCTCTACGGCTCGAAACTCGGCTGGGGCAGCGCGGCAACGCTTCTGCTCACCGCGCTCGCGGTGGTTTCTTACGCGCTCTTCTTCGGGTGGGAACGCAAGCAAGCGAACCCCTTCATTGATTTCGCGCTTTTCAAGAACACCACCTTCACGGGTGCCACGATCTCCAACTTCCTGGTGAACGGCACCATCGGCATGCTCATTATTAGCCAGCAGGTCATCCAGCTGGCCGGGCACAAGGCGGACGGTTCGCTCTACACCGCTTTCGACGCGGGCCTGCTTTCGCTGGGCTACGGCGTGTGCATTATCGCCTTCATCCGTATCGGTGAAAAGCTGCTCCAGCGTTTCGGGCCGCGCAAGCCGATGATCTGGGGCTGCCTCATCACCATCGTGGCCTGCGGGCTGCTCATGACCACGCACCTGCTTATCGGCCAGTACGTGCTCATGGCGGTAATCGCCTACTGCCTCTTCGGCCTGGGCTTGGCCTTCTACGCCACCCCGTCCACGGACGCGGCGCTCTCGAACCTGCCAGCTTCCCAGGCCGGTTCCGGTTCGGGTATCTACAAGATGGCCTCCTCGCTGGGTGGGGCGATCGGTACCGCGATTTCGCTGGCGGTCTTCTACGGGCTGCAGGGCGCCCCGGTGCCGGACGTGATCGCGATGTCCGGGCGTACGGATAACTCCTCGATTCGCCTGGCCGCGATGGTCGCCTTGGGTGTTTCTTTGGTGTTCTTGCTGCTCGCTATTGTTTCTATTACGACGACGGTGCCCAAGGGCGGGGGCTCTGCCACCGCGGGTGCTTCGGCTCCCAGCGCGGCTCCGGCCCCGCAGCTCGCCCCGGACGACGAGCGCCAGGAAATTATCGCGCGCCTGTCCGAGCTGCCGCTGCGCGATCTCCAGCGCCTGGAGCGCCAGCTGCTCGTGGACGAACTCTCCGGCTTGGATACCAAGGCATTGCAGGCCCTGGTGGAGAAGCAGAAGGCGTAGTTCTTCGCGCGGAGCGCTCGCCGTGCGGGTGCGCGGGCGGCGGGTATGACTGCCGCACGCGTAGGCATATTTACATAGGTGTGGGTGCGTATCGCAGGTTTCTGCGGTGCGCACCCACACCTCGTTAAAGCTGATGTGCTTTCGAAGCGGTCGGGCATCCGCCTACCGCTTGAGGTATCGCGGCCGGATGCCTCGGCAGTACAGTGCCGCGCATAATCCTGCCGCTACACACATGCCGGCAGCGATAAGCCACAACGAGGGGCTATTGCTCCGCGATTGCACTAGATTCCAGGTGCTCTCACGATCAGGCGCGAAAGCTGCGCTCAGGAACACTAGCACCAGGGGAAGCGCCCACATGAGGCGTGCACCGAAGAAGTAGGCACTCACGATTCCAAGTGCCAGCCACACAACGTGAAGGCGGAGCAGGCTGAGCCCGGTAGAGTCGTGAGTGAGTAGCACGAAAACTCCGGTTAATGCCGCAGTAGCGCTGGCGATTCCGCACCCTACCGTCAGCAACATACCCGCCGGAGCTTTGCCGTAGTAGTCCTTTTCCTCACGCGGGGCGATGATACTGAGGAGGGCCAAGGGTATGCAGAAGGTGAGCATACGGCCGAGCGGCGTTGTCCCACCTGAGACCCACGAATGGAAGGTGTGGTCTTCCCCGAGTAAATAGATAGCGATGAGCGCGGCGAGGGCGATACCGAATGCCTTCAAAGCCCGGTGAGCGTGAAGGTAGATGAGCCACGGGTGTGAGGGCATCGTGCTACCTCTCTAAATCAGCAACAGATGCTGCATACGTCGCCTGAGCCCAGGCGCGCTGTTCCGCCTCTGGTAGTGCAGTGATTGCTCGCGCGCGTTCCACTGTCGCGGAATCATGGCCGTCGGCAATAAAAGAACTATCTGTTTTATTCGGGGCGCCTCGCATCATGAGCCATAGGTCAAGATCATTACGTGCGGCATTCCCGGCATCACTGTTTGATCCTCCTTCATAACTCCGATTCGTGAGGGGGTATACCAGCGCAGTAACGAGCATGCTTTCGTCATCCATATCCGCGCTCGCAAAGTTTAAGGTTCGCCCGCTGTAGTGATTGCCGTTGAGCGCAAATTCTTCAAAGGTATCCGCAACTGGCATTCCTTCGGGGATAAGTGGCAGAATACGGTCGCTGATATTCGTGAATGTTCGCAAAGCGGGCTCGTGTTCTTTCCAGACGCACAGGAAAGGTTGAGACGTGGTGCATACCTGACCTCCGCCCCGGCGTTGGCTCGGCTCCGGGAAGAGCGCGCTGGTAGCGATGAGGGTAGCAGCAGCAATAAAAACAAATATCAAACTGCCCACACTTTGCTTTTTATGCCATCCCGTACGCCGCGGAAGGAAAAGTGCGGGGATGAAGGCTAGTGCTGTCACTGCAATAAGGGCGTAGAGCTGGGGGAGTGATACCTCCATATAGGGTTCTAGCACCGTATATTGTGTGGTGAACATGGCAATGCCCAGCATTACCCCGAAGCTTCCCACTGCGAGTACGGCGCTAGATGCATCTATTCGTCCGATCATATGGCCAATAAGTACCCCCAGGAATCCGAGGCATAGGTACCCGATGATCGGATGAATATTGACCGGCGCGAGCTCCTCGCGTGCCATGGCAGTTACCCCTAGGGCGGCGCCACTGAGCACCGCTCCCGTGAAGAGGATGGTGATGAGTCCCGGCATCAGCGCGCTGACGTTCTGCATGAGCACGCGACGCGGGGAATACGGCACCCACGTGGGAAGATCTACCGCACGGATTCGTTCGGAGTGAATTGCCTGCATCGCAGAAACCAGCGGCATCCCGAAAATAAAACCACAGAGAGCGTAATTTGCCGTGGCACTCGTATAGCCCACCCAGGAATCACGTAGGAGCCATAACGCTATCGTGCCGACTATCAGGGTGAGGAGCGCGCTGATGAGATGGGGGTGACGTTTGAGGTAGGGCCAGAAAATCATGACGTGCTCCCCTGTGGAGTTTCTCCGGCCAATACCGCCATAAAGCCCGCCTCCGCCAGGCTCATATCTCGCGTATCAGTGCCAGCGTGGCTACCAAGGTTTTCCAGTTCCGTCACCGTTCCCGAAAAACGGATAGTGCCCTGGTCGAAGACCAGAACAGTTTCGGCTACATGAACAATATCCTCAATGAGATGGGTGGAGATGATGACGGTATCCGCCAGGTGTGCGCCGAGGAGTTTTCGAAATTTTACGCGCTGTACCGGATCCAAGCCGGCCGTTGGTTCATCAAGAAGTAATATCTGCGGGTCGCCCACTTTGGCGGCGGCCAATCCGGCTCGTTGCAATTGCCCACCGGATAGACTTCCCATTTTCTTATTGGCGAGGTCGTCAATATCGAAATCACGGAGGTTCGTGCGCACCGAGGTATCAATATTTGAGCGCGCTACGCCGCGCACCCAGCCGATATACGAAGCGAATTCTGCAACGGTGAGCCTGGGATCAAATGTGATTTTCTGCGGCAGGTAGCCGATGCTTTGTCCCAGTTCGCGCCAGGTGAGTTTCTGGAGTGGTTTCCCGGAAATATAAACGCTACCGTCACGCGGGCGCAATTGGCCGGCCAGGGTACGTAGCAGGGTAGTTTTGCCGGCGCCATTTGGTCCCAACAAAGCAGTAACCCCGGAGGGGAACTCCGCGTCAAGTCCGCTAAAGACGGGATTCGACGCGGAGTACCCCTGGGTTAGCTTCCAAGTGGTAAGCATAGATTTTAACCTTGTTGTTGGATCGTGCCAGAAGAGATACCCCAGAAACAGGCCCCCCGAGAAACCTGGGATACCTTTGCACCTCTCGCGATATAGGCGTAGTCTCCCTGTCGTGTCGGTTGTGCAGTACACCGGGCGTGGGTCCGGTAGTTCCCGCTTACGGTTGCTCCTCCTGTTGCGACAGAATTAGCCCAGAAACCACCGGGATTCGAAGTATTAACTTGGAAAATGACGCCGTTGGTCGATCCTCCAAATTGGCCGGCAGACATTGACGCGTAGGCAGCTGTTGGTAGAGCTGCAAGTAAGGCTACGGCAGTAGTGCCTAGTATCTTTTTCATTATATTCTCCTTTGAATAACGTGAACTATCTGTTCACAACTTAATAATATTCCGTGATGTGGGTTACATACAAGGGCTTAGGTGTGTTTGTTATTTGAAATAAGTCGTTCTGAAGAGAAATTCACCATGAGATTTGTTTAGACTGAACGGGAGTCTGCTCTAAAT
>NZ_JBHNSQ010000017.1:0-30174 GCF_059085665.1 Actinotignum sp. usb-actsch-213 | reverse complement strand
CCCGGGAAGCCACGCCGCGCTTGGGTCACCTAGGTGCATGCGGCGTGTGCTTGTGCCCGGTGTGGGATATTCCCCGCGCCGGAGAACTGTGTGCTTGAGGAGCGGAGGAGCCAGGTACTTTAGTAGCTAGTGAAGTCCCGGCCTTCGATTTGCTCGGGGGCTTCCCCGCTTTTGAGGGCAGCGAGGCGCGCTTCGATTTCTGCGTCGTCGGAATGATCCTCCAATTCGGCGAATTGATCGGCCAAGCTCAGGGAGGCAACTTCGGCCTTGCCCTGGGCCAGGGCTTCCTGGCGGCGGACTCGGTCTTCGAAACGGGCCAGTTCACTGGTGGGATCCAGCACGTTGATCGAGGAGATGGCATCCTGCACCTGGCTTTGCGCCTGTGCGGATTTCTGGCGTGCCACCAGGGTATCGCGCTTGTTCTTGAGCTCGGTGAGCTTCTCCTTCATCTGGGTGAGCCCGGATTTGAGCTGTTCAACGACCTTTTCCTGGGAGGCGAGCATGGGTTCGGCATCTTTGGCTTCGCGCTCGTATTGAATCTGCTTGCTCAACGCCACCTTCGCCAGGTCATCCCAGTGGTTCGCACCCGCTTCATCGCCCTTGGCCCGCATCTCATCGGCGCGGCGCGAGGAGGCGATAGCTTTCTGCCCCCAGTCACGGGCGGCTTTGATGTCCTCGTTGTAATCGGATTGTGCCAGGCGCAGATTGCCCACGGTCAGGGCAACGGCATCTTCGGCTTCCGCAATGGAATTCTTGTAATCCCGCACCATCTGGTCGAGCATCTTCTGCGGGTCTTCAGCGCGGTCGAGGAGCGCGTTAATATTTGCCTTCGCCAGCTGGGTAATGCGTCCGAGGATTGTTTGTTTTTCAGCCATGATCAGCCTTTCTCTGTGTGATCGAGTTAGGAATGTGTGATGAATAATGGATAAATAGTATCCGGGCGGGGCGCGATCAACGGACGCACGCAGCCACCGGTATTAGAATGAACGGCTCCCTCCTCCCGCGGCGCCCCCGCCACCAAATCCGCCGGAGCCACCTCCAAAACCTCCGAAACCACCGCCGAATCCGCTGGAACGGCCCCCGCCGAAACCGGAGCCCCAGCCGGAACCCCAGCCAGAATTGTGGCGGGATCCGCCCCCGGAGAGCGAGCCGAGGAACATCCCGAGCAGCAGGCTACCTACGTCCCCGCCACCGTTATTGCCACCATAGCCACCGGAGTTGCGGGCGGACATCGCTTCCTGGACCGCATCCATGGCGCGCTGGGCATAGGATTCGGCCCGCGTGTAATAATCGCGGCGCTTAGCCAGGTCATCGCTGGTATCCCCGGCTTGTAAGGCAGTGCGAGCCGCCTCCAGCGGGGCGCGTGCTTCGTTCCCGGTGCTCCAGCGGTTTTGCGAGACCATCGCCTCCGCCCGCTGCACCGTGGCCCGGGCCCGCTGGCGATCCCGTTCCACTCCGGCTGCCTGGCGGCGGTAGTTTTCCTCCGCGTTCCGGGCCGGGGCGAGCGCCCCGTCCAGGTCATGTTCCGCGTCGGTGAGTTCCCGAATTCCGGCCAGCGGATCCACCCGCTCTCCGCGATATTTCTCCACCAGCGCCGCCGCCCGGTCCCGTGCGGCGACCACCTGGGCATTATCCCCGCCGATGCGATGGGCATCCGCAATATCCGCGGAAATGGAAGAGATATGCTCAGCCAGTTGGGCGAAGGCTCGATTAATAGATTCTTGGACGTTAGAAATCGCGCGGTAGCGTTCCGCAGCCTCATCCAAAGCCTGCTCAGCGATACGCACAAACGGCACGGCCTGGTTGCGTTCGCCCCCGCTGAGCAGCCGATCAACCTGCCCGAGCGCATCCTCCGCCCCGGCCACGAGAGACTCAATATCCCCTGGGTAGGTGCGGAAAGTTGCCACCGCGCCCTCCCCGTAACTTGCCGCCAGCGAGTCCAATTGCCGGGCAGCGCTGGGAAGATGAGTGCGAATATCCGTCACGCCTTCGCGCACCCGCGCCGCGGCCTCCTCCACATTCGCCGCTAAATCACGCAGCCGGGCAAATTCTTCTTCCTGTTCGGTAATGGCTCGCTGTGCTTTTTCGGTCAGTTCCACAATCGCGGTGTTATAGGCACGCACCTGCTCCGGGGTATCGGGGATATCGTCGTCCAAGAGCTGGCGTTGGTTGAAAGCTTCTTGGAGATAGTGCTGTGCCTGCGCAAGCGCTTGGTCAAAGCCGCGCACTGAGTTCACCCCGAATTGTGCCCGCGCGAAATTGAGTTCCGCGGCGGCGCTGCGCACGCCGTCGTCTGTCGCTAAAAGTGCGGCTGCGGCACGTTTGCCGAGCGCGGCAAGATCTTCACGAGTTTTATTTTCCGCTTTTTTACGTTTGCGCGAACGCACGAAAATAATGGCCCCGATAATAACGACGACGACGCCACCCCCGAGCGCCAGACCGCCCCAATTCGTTTCTTCCCCTTGCGCTAAGGCCCTGGTGTAGGCGAGGGAACCTTCCAGCCAGCGGCCATCCCGGTAGGCGGCGCGGACCTCCGCGGTAAAAGCCCGGTCCAGATCTGAGGCGGAGAAACTTGAGCGGCCGTAGGCGTAGCTGAACTGGCGGCTATCCACGGCCACCGCGATGAGGGTAGCATCGCTGGACAGCCCGGCACGGTTGAAAGTTTCGATGGGCCACTGGTCCGCGCTGGCGCCGTCGAATCTGTTGATAAAAACGAAACGCACCGCGTAATCCGTCTCATCTTGGAGGCGGTCAAGGGAAGTACGCAGCTGCTCTTCTTCAGAGGCGGAAAGCACCTGGGCGTGATCGGTGACCGGGTCAACGCTGGTGAGGGGTTCTTCCGCGGCGGCCAGTGGGCCGGAGAGCAATAGAGCGCTTGCGAGCGCTAATGTTCCAGCTAGCCGGCGTGCGATCCCCATAATTTCAACCTTCCGTGTGCCCGGTGGTGCTCACCGGGTTTACCCCTTACGTGGCGGACGGCACAATTTAACCACAGCATTCTGGGAGTCGGATGGGAAAAGAGGCCGGGGCGTTCAGCCGGTAGCGTTGCCTGTGCCCGCGGGGGCGCTGGTAGAATGACGCTGGTGCTTCGCCCGACCGTGTGCGAAGCGTTTTTGCTAGAAATGAGAGTGTTGTGCCAACCGGAAAGGTTAAGTTTTTCGACGCCGCTAAGGGCTTCGGCTTTATTGTCAGCGATGAGGATGGTGCGCAGGTCTTCCTGCCAGCCTCGGCCCTCCCGGAGGGTCTCACGCCGCGCAAGGGCCAGCGGGTATCTTTCGGGCTTGCCGATACACGTCGCGGTCCGCAAGCACTCAATGTCGAACCGATGACCAAACTTGAATCGCTCGCGCGGAAGAATAGGCGTTCCCCGGAGGAAACGGTGGTGATCGTGGAAGATCTCATTCGGCTTCTGGACGGGGCCTCCACCCAGCTTCGGCGCGGTCGCTACCCGGAAGGGGGAGGGCAGATCGCGCGCGCCTTGCGTGCGGTTGCCGATGATTTTGATGCCTAAGAATGAAGAACATGACAACTACGCGGGGGAAGAATCCGCCGCGCTCCACTTTCCCGATGTGAGGGTGGAAGGGCATGCGGATGAGGGTGCAGATATGGCGCGCCCGGAGGACCGCGTTGATGAAAATATAGCGGTGGCACCCGATGATAAGCGGGTGGAACCGCTGCCCGGTCTGCCCGAAGATCGAGTCCTTGCGGGGGCTGTTGATGAGGCGCGGGAAACCCTCCTTGGGGCTATTGCCGAACGTTTCGTGGGGGAGTACGCAGGATTCCTCGCCGAGGACACCCGGGTGGTGTCCTACCTCTTTACCTGTACTCATCCGGGGTATCACGGTTGGTACTGGAGTATTACGGTGAGCCGAGCGAGTCGGGCCCGTACCGTGACCTTTAACGAAATTGAGATGTTGCCCGGGGCGGGCGCTTTGCTGGCTCCGCGCTGGGTGCCGTGGAGTGAGCGGCTGGCCAAGCTGGAAACGGAGAAAGCGCAAGCGCGGGCAGCCTCGGAAAAGGAACGTCAGGATTCGGCGCGGGCCGCCGCAGCGGGCAGGGCCGAGCGGGCTGAGCGCAGCGGCCGGCGCCGCCGGGTGCGCCGCAAGGTCGCGGTGGCGGAAAACGAAACGGCCGGGGTTGAAACGGAAACCGCAGCGGCGGCAGATGTGCCGGCAGCGGAAATGGCAGCCCCAATAGCGGATTCTGTACCGGTATCGAAAGTGGCCGCGGAAGCAACCGTGAAAGAAGCCGTTTCGGCAGCCGTATCCCCGGTGATTCGCCGTGGGCGCGGGCGGACCGTGGTGCGCGGATCGCGCGGGCGGCGCTACCAGGCCACCGGCACCCTGAGCTAAAACAGGAGCGGCTGTGATGCGGATCCAGGGGCGGGCCAGAGATTATGCGTGGGGCGGTACCAGTGCGCTTCCCGCGCTCTTTGGCTACGCTCCGGCGGAAACCCGGGTGGCGGAAATTTGGCTCGGGGCCCACCCTGATGATTCGGCCCAGGTGGTCAGTGCTGCGGATGCACCACTCTTCGATCTGGCCCAGCTCTACCCCTCCGCACCCGCTGGGGAACACCGGCTCGGGCGTGAAGATGAGGTGGGTGGGCGCGCGGGCGCCGCGGTACGCGCTCCGGGCGGGCGGCGGCACGCGCGGCACCGGGCTGGCCAGCCGCGAGGCGTGCGCACGTTGGATCGCTCGGAGCTTTCGGCTTGCCTGGAGCCTTCGGACAACCCGGATCTCCGGGAACGCTCGGAACGTACCGAAGAATCCGCTACTTTTTTGGGCGCCGGCCGATCGAGCCTACGTGATCTTATTGCCCGGGCACCCGGAGAGATGCTCGGTGCGGATGTGGCGCGCCGGCACGGGGGTGAATTACCGTATTTACTCAAACTCATTGCCCCGGATCAGCCGCTGTCCCTCCAGGTGCATCCCTCTCTCGAGCAGGCCCGTGCGGGTTTCGAGCGGGAAGAAGCCGCCGGAATTTCCCGCACCGCTCCCCATCGCTCCTATCGGGATCGCAATCACAAACCGGAACTGGCCTATGCTCTCACGCCTTTCGAGGCTATTTGCGGGCTGCGCACCCCGCGCCGCATCGCCGAAGTGCTGGGTAGTCTCGGGCTGCCCCTCACGGATCGGCTTGCGGCTCTCGTGGAAGAACGCGGGGTGGGCGCGGTGTTCGCCGATCTGCTTTCCGCGGGAACCCGCCCTTCTCCTGAACAGATTCAGCAGGTGGTAGCAGCCTGCGCCGCGCGCCTGGAGCGGGGAACTTCACCCTCCCCGCGCGCGGACCGCATCGTGGAAACCCTGGCACAGCACTATCCCGGCGACCCCGGAGTGGTAGCTTCCCTCCTCATGAATCCTGTGAGTTTGCGCCCCGGCGAGGCACTATTTATCCCCGCAGGGACAGTGCATGCGTACCTGTCTGGAACCGCGGTGGAAATCATGGCGGCCTCAGATAATGTGCTGCGCGCCGGCCTCACCCCGAAACATGTGGATGTGGAGGAACTGGTGCGGATTATGGACGATGCCGCCGTCCCTCCCATTCGCATCGCCCCCGAGCATATGAGCGAGGCGGTGTCCACTTTCTACGTTCCCGTGGATGATTTTGAACTCTCGGTCGTTCATCTGCGCGATGCTACCTCCACGGAAAAGTTGCGTTCGCGCGGCCCGCGCACGGTGGTCTGCCTGGAAGGTGCAGTGGAAATCTTTGCCGGAGGTCGGCGTGAACCGCTCAACTCGGGGCAGGCGATATTTGTTCCGCACAGTGACGGGGAGCTGGCGGTACGGGGATTTGGCGACGTCGTCGTCGCATCTGTTCCGTAACAATCCGGGTCGCACGGGTGTCGATACGCTCCACACCCGCAGCCGCGTGGCCGGACTCACGCCGGTATTGGGCTGGGAGAAAACCGCGCTACCGCGCCGTTTCTCCACGCCACTTTGCGCACGTCTCGAAATGTGAGACGAAATGAGCGGAAAAGTGTCCACATAGTGAGACTTATCTTGCGTGGGTGGTGGTCACGGTTCAAGAATGAGTGCTGGTGGCGGTCAGGACCGCCCGAAAATCTGCGGATCACGCGCTCGCCTGGCGCGCAGCGGACCGCACGACAACCGAGGAGATCTTCGTGAGCGTAACTTCCACGCACGTCGAGACGAACCACAGCACAACCTCCGAGCCGAAGCGGGATTTTTTCCGGCTGCGCGAACGCGGGACCACCGTGGCCCGGGAAGTGCGCGGCGGGCTGGTCACCTTCGTGGCCATGGCCTATATTCTGGTTCTTAATCCAATTATTCTTTCTGGGCAGGATTCCACCGGAGCCTACCTGGGCGGCGGCACCGAGGGTCCGAACCTCCCGGCCATCGCTGCGGGTACCGCTATCGTTGCGGGTGTGATGACGCTGCTCACCGGCGTTATCGCGAATTTCCCGCTCGCCATGGCGGCCGGGCTGGGACTCAATACCATCGTCGGCGTGGTCATCGTGCAGATGCCCGGTATGACCTGGGCTGACGGTATGGGCATTATCGTCATCGAAGGTATCGTTATCACGCTGCTCGTGGTGACGGGCCTGCGTGAAGCTATTTTCCGGGCGGTGCCGAAGTTCTTGCGCACCGCCATTTCTGTGGGCCTGGGGCTCTTTATTACCCTGGTTGGGCTGGTCAATGCCGGGCTTATCCGCCCCGGCGCAGGTACCATCATGTCCTTCGGAATTAACGGTTCCATCGCCTCCTGGCCGCTGGCTGTCTTCGTTTTCGGTCTTTTCCTCACCGCGATCTGCCTGCTGCGCGGGGTTCCCGGCGCGCTCCTCATCGGCATCGTGTCCTCAACCGTCGCGGCCGTTATCGTCAATATTGTTGCCAAGCCCGGAAACGTGGCCGGCGGTGACGTAGCTGGCTGGAACGGTGGGGCACCCGCACTGAACGGCTCCCCGGTGCAGATCCCGGACTTCTCCACCCTCGGTGCTTTCTCCGTGGTGGGTCCTTTCCAGAAGATCGGCGTGATCTCCGTCGTGGTGCTGGCCTTCTCCGTGATGCTCGCCGACTTCTTCGACACCATGGGCACCATGGTCGCGGTGGCCTCTGAAGGTGACCTTCTCGATGAGGACGGCATGCCCTATCACACCTCCCGCATCCTGCTCCTCGATTCCATCGCGGCGCTGGCCGGCGGTATGGGCGGCGTATCCTCCAACACCTCTTTCGTTGAATCGACGACGGGCGTAGCTGACGGCGCGCGCACCGGCCTCGCCTCGGTGACCACCGGTGTGCTCTTCCTGCTCTCCATCTTCTTTGCCCCGCTCGTCACTCTGGTTCCTTCCGAAGCGGCCGCTCCCGCGCTGGTCGCGGTGGGCTTCCTCATGATGCAGCAGGTGACCGAGATTGATTGGGAAGATCTGAGCGTGGGTATCCCGGCCTTCCTTACCATCGCGCTCATGCCCTTCTCCTACTCCATTACGGTCGGCATCGGGGTGGGCTTCGTAGCCTTCGTCATCATGTCGGTGGCCGCCGGGAAGACCCGCCGCGTGCACCCCCTCATGTGGGGAACCTTCGTGGCCTTCGTGGTCTACTTCCTGCTCGATCCGATTCAGAAATTCTTGCTCGGCTAAGCACATCTCAGTTCTGCGCAGCACTGTGGCTGCCAGCTCAATCACGCAGGGCCTACCCGCACGGGTGGGCCCTGCGTGCGTCGTCGTACCATTTTCGCCGGTGAGACAAACGTGAGCTTCGCCCGGCCGTGCGTGATAAACTCACCGCAGATAGCGCAACTGCGAGCTCGCCGCGCCCGCCGGCCGCTATGGATATCGGATTTTTCTGCAGGGGGCAGGATTTAGTGGGGCGTACATTCGCCAGTTTGAAGTACCGCAACTACGCTATTTGGTTCGCTGCCTCGTTGGTCGCCAATACCGGCGGGTGGATGCAACGCACCGCTCAGAACTGGCTCGTCATGAGCGACCTCACCAATAATGATGCTTTCGCCGTCGGTATTGTCACGGCGCTGCAATTCGTTCCCATTCCTTTTATTATGCCGTTGGCCGGAGCGCTCGCTGATCGCCTCGATAAACGCAAAATGGTGGTGCTCACCCAATTCGGAATGCTGCTCACCGCGGTGGCCCTGGGGGTACTGGTCCTCCTGGGCTGGGCGAATGTGCTGGTGGTCTGTCTTTTCGCCCTGGCCATCGGGGTGATTCAATCTTTCGATAATCCCCCGCGTCTCGTTTTTATTTCCGAATTGGTGCCTCCGCGCTGGCTACCGAATGCGGTGGGCTTGAATTCCATGTCCTTTAATATTGCGCGCCTGATCGGGCCCGCGCTGGGCGGCTTGCTTATTGGCATTATTGGGACCGGCTGGGTTTTCATTATTAACGGCATCATGTTCGGGGCTACCCTTATTGCGCTGGCGCTCATGCGCCCGGAAGAATTCCATCCGGCACCCCGCCCGGAAAAGAAGGTTTCCGCGATTCAGGGGACGATTGACGGCCTGCGTTACGTGGGCAACCGCTCCGATCTTCTCGTGATTTTCGCGGTGGTGGGCGTGGTTTCCTGCCTGGCCATGAACACCCCGCTCACCACGGTGTCCATGTCCACCATGGAATTCCACGCCGACTCCACCCAATTCGGCATTGTTTCTTCTATGGTCGCGGTTGGTTCGCTATCCGGTGCCGTGGTGGGGGCGCGGCGTACGAAGCAACCGCGTGTGCGCTCCGTGGTAGGAGCGGGCGTAGCTATGGGTATCGCGGTTACTGCCAATGCACTGGCCCCGAATTTGCTGATCTACACCCTCACCCTGGTGCCGGTCGGTTTCTTCATGCTCATTATGCTCACCGCCGCCAATGCCGCGGTGCAGATGTCCACTTCTCCGCAGATGCGCGGGCGCGTGGTCTCCCTCTACCAAACGGTCAACCAGGGCGTGACTCCGATCGGTTCCCTGGTGGTGGGCGGTATTTCCGGGGCAGCCGGGGCGCGCTGGGGTGTGGGCATTGGCGCGATTGGCTGCCTGGTGGCTACCGTGGGTGCCTACCTGTGGGGCCGGCGCAAATGGGATGTGGAAGTGCACTACCGGGTGCGCCATCCCTTCCAGCTGGAGATTCTTGGCCCGCTCGAACATGAAAATGAGGAGCGCGAAGCTGAACTACGGGCCAATCGCACCGGGCAAACGGATAGCGGGCAAAGTTTCACCGCGGAGGACCACGACGAAGTCGAGGCCGATCTTTTCGAACCTGAAGATGAAGCCCACGATGCCGAAACTGGGCATTCCCCGCAGCGCGCGGGCGGCTTAGAATGGCAAGATACGCATGAGGAACCGGATGTGGATGGGCACCCGAATGCCGCCCCCGCCGCTGAGACGAAGGAGACGCGCGATGAGTGATGACCTTGTTGATACCCGCGAAATGTACCTCAAAGCGGTCTACGAACTCGAAGAAGAAGGAATCGTTCCGCTGCGTGCTCGGCTCGTGGAGCGCCTGAGTCAATCCAAACCCACCGTCTCGGAAACTGTGGCACGCCTAGAGCGCGACGGCATGATGTACCTGGATACCAACCGCGCTATTGTCCTCACCAAGGAAGGCCGGCGCATCGCTACCAGCGTGATGCGTAAGCATCGGGTGGCCGAATGTTTCCTCCTCCACGTGCTCGGGATGCCCTGGGAACACGTCCACGCGGAGGCTTGCCGCTGGGAACACGTCATGTCCCGCGAACTAGAAGAACGCATTGCCCACGTGCTAGGGGAGCAGGGCTACGAGCTCAGCCACGATCCTTTCGGCAACCCGATTCCCGCGGAAAATTCCCTGGGCCCCGGCGCTGATATAGCCGCGCGAACCGGCCTGCTCGCCGTGGCGGATTACCTGGAGCGCAACCCGAGCGGTGGGAAAGTTACCATTGCGCGCATCGGTGAAGTGATCCAGACTGACGACGACGTCCTCGAGGCTATGGCCGCGGCCGGCATTAAACCCGATGCTGCGGTGACCCTCAGTGTTGAAGGCGACGGCGATATTCTCGCCCACGGAGCAAGTGGGGTATTTCCTCTGACTGATTGGATTCGCAAACACCTCTTGGTGCATGCCTGAGGTAGCCGGGCTGAAGGTGCCACTTCCCGGGAGGTAGCGTGCGCCAGGCGCTGGTGAAGGCTGGGTGCGGAGCCTGTCTCAGGTGGTGACGGTGGGCGCCCGGGGTAGCGGAGCGGTAGCACAGCGTCGTCGTAATGCATGGTCTCCACCACAATTCGTCACTGCGATGTAACTTAAGCCGCAAAAAAGTATATCAAAACGTTATAAACTGGTGCTGGGAAAAGCCTGGTATCACGCGAAAAAGGTGGAGGAAAGGCCGGGAGATCGCCGTTTTAGGATGATAACGACCCTCCTGTGCCACTTGTTACATAAACGTGACAATTCGTTGCCTAATCGTTACGCTAATGAACGTACCGCAAGTGCCCCTCGGGCGCGCAGGAAAACTTTTGTAGGAGATCATCCCATGACCGGACGCCACGCTCTTGATACGCGGTCGCAGGCTCATAACCTGGCGAACCCCGCAGTACGTGGTCTCACCGCAGCTCTCGTTGTGGGCGGCGCGGCAGCACTGATCGTTCCGAATGCGGCGGCTGATACCGCGGCCGCGCCCGCCAAGGCGGCGCTGTCTAATCCGCACGCGCAGGACGTTGCTGCTGGCATCGCCGGCACCACGAGCGCCACCTCGGAATGGAAGATCGAACAGATCAACATTCAATCCGCAGCTCCGGCTATTGAAGTAGCCGCCCCGGCCGCCAGCGCCACCACCGCCGCGGCGGACACCGCCACCACTTCCTCTGATAACGATGCCACTCCCGCCGCCGCGGGCATTGGTGTGGAAGTGGAAGCCGCCCCCAGCGCCATTGGCTCCTCCGTTCTTGATACCGCGCTCAGCGGTGTGGGTTCGCCCTACGTGTGGGCTGGCACCACCCCCTCCGGCTGGGATTGCATCGGCTTCGTGCGCTGGGTTTACGCCCAGCACGGCGTTGCTATCGGCGGGTACACCACCTCGGTGCTCTCGGTGGGGCGCCAGGTTTCCTACGCGGAAGCCCAGCCCGGTGACATCCTTTACTGGCCCGGCCACGTGGCGATCTCGCTGGGTAACGGCCAGAATGTGGCCGCGTGGAACCCGGGTATGGGTACCCGCGTGGGGCCGGATTCATGGTGCGGTGATACCCCCATCGTCATCCGCGTTTCCTAAGGCGCGTCCTCGCGAGGCTTGAGAAGAATTATGTACGAACGCCGTCGGAACTCCCGGCGGCGTTCGCATTTTACCCACGGTTCCACCCCGGGGCGTGCCCGTGGGAGAATGGGCAACGGAGGTAACGATGTACCAGCATGAGAATTCCGTGGTCGTCGGGGTGGATGGCTCCCCCGAATCGCGGGCGGCGCTTATATGGGGTGCGCACGTGGCCGTGAGCCGCAATGCCACCCTGCGGGCCCTCACCTGCTATCAGGAAGGCCCGGATCCGCGCGGATCCTATGAAAGCGCCATGAGTATCGCGCGGGAGGCGCTCGCCCAGGAAGGCGTGGCGGGCCTGGCAGGGCTGGAAGCCACCGCGGTGGCGCTGCCCGGGGACCCGGTTGAGCTGCTCTTGGCAGAGTCTAAAATCGCTTCCCGGCTGGTGGTGGGGTATTCCGGGGCCGATACCGCGGATATTGACCAGCTGGGTGTGGTGGCCGGCGCGATTGTTTCCAAGGCGTACTGCCCGGTTGCCGTGGTGCCGCTCCAGCACTCGCGCCGCCTGCCTATCCGCCATATTGTGGTGGGAGTGGACGGCTCGCAGGAATCAAAATACGCGCTTAATCTGGCGGTGCGGATGGCCGGGCGCTGGGGTGCGCAGGTCTCCGCAATTAACGCGGTATCGGTCACGCGCGCCGGGGGCGGCCTACTTCCCGGCGGGGATATGACCCGCGAAATTTTGGATGATACCCGCCTGGGCCTGGAAGAAACCGTGGCCGAAGTGCTGCGCGGGGATGAAACCGTACAGGTGCGCTGCTACGCGGTGGAAGGCTCCGCGGCGGAAATCATGGCCGAATTTTCTAGCTCCGTGGACCTTGTGGTTGTGGGTGCGCGCGGCCGTGGCGGAATTACCGGGCTGCTCTTCGGCTCCACCAGCCACACGCTGCTCCTCGGTACCCAATCGCCGGTGCTCGTGGTGCCGACCCACGCCACCAAAAACCTCCACGTTCCTGATACCAATGTGCCCTGGGATGTTCCCGATCCTTCGGCGCAGTAGCTGGTGCGGTGGCGCGAGGTGCCCGTGTGGTCTCGTGCGCGGGGTCTGCAGTAAGTAGCGCCCACGGTGCCACGCAGAGTAACCTGGAACGGTTATCTTATTCCCACCGTCGTTCGGATGAATGATCGGCGGTGGGCCCGCCCTCGTAGCTCAGGGGAAGAGCGACCGCCTCCTAAGCGGTAGGTCGAAGGTTCGAATCCTTTCGGGGGCACAAAAGATCGGTGCGCGGGGTGGCATAGTCGGGTCTGCAGATAGTGACGTGCTGGAGGATCGCGGCAGCAATAATACGCGAGAGCGATGATCTGCTTGGTTACGTGCAGAGAAATGGTGCTGGTATGGCGGAACTCGTATGCATAGTACGATCAACTTGGGGAGGGTAGCCCGTATTGGGGCTACTGCTTAGGATAGAACAAGGGCGAAAGGGGCGTGACACCATGACTGAGCCTTTTGGGTACGAGGACTATTCCGACACGGTTCTTTATGACGTGTTCTATGAAGCCGGAACGATGCTTTGCGCGCGGTATATTTCCCTCTCCAGGCAGGCGGATATTGCGGGTGACGAAGCACGTCGAGCGGTTTATGACGGTAAATACCTCGAGCTCATTGAGCAACGCGATGCTGTGAATGAAAATGATCGGGCGGAACAGATTCGTTGTATTCGCTCGTGGCATACACTGCGTGAGCAATTACCTGCCACTCTTTCTCATGTGTGATCTTGATATCCGTGCAGAGTGGATCCGTCGCGTTAAACCGCGAGTGTTCGCCAGATCTCGGGTATCGCTATCGCCAGAACGATCCTCTCCGGATGCCTCACATAACTGCCCAAGCTTCTGGCCAATGGATCGCGATGTGCATCGATTGGGCGTCACGAAATTCGTATTCCACTCTGGTTGAAGGAACATGGCGCAATACCGCGATGGTAATAACCGAAGCTAGGAAAGCACGCGAGCTCGGGCGCCGCACACACGCGGTTATTGTTGTGGTTCCGCCGGTGCTGTCCCAAGCAGGATTATTGGAGCGATTTTACGCGGATCGGTTACGCGGCTTGCCTGCGCGCTGGACGCCACCCGAAGCACACGAGGTGGCAGTAAACGCGCTTGACCAAACGGTTGCGGCGGTATGCGCGAGCATTAGTCCTTTTGATCGTTTCACGGTTACGAATCGTTCGGGTAGCTATCTTTACGACGGTGCACCGGCGAACCGCGGTCTCGAAGTGTTCCGGCGTGAGTTCCATAGGGGGCTTTCCGTGCAGGAAAAGGAATATTTAGCGGAGCTCGTTCCTCGCTTGGACGAAGGTATACGGACCTTCACTCCCGACGATATGCCTGTTAGGGCACTTGTGGAGAGTATTCGGAAAACTCTCAAATCCGGGTAGGCTGGGGGAATGACCTTGGGAAATACGCACCACGCACAAGAACCGAATAGGGGCGACGGCGCACTCGCCCCGCTCCATATCGCGATGACTTCGGTGCACACCTCCCCACTGGCCACTCCCGGATCCGCTGATGCCGGCGGCCTCAACGTGGTGGTAACCAATACCGCACAGGCCCTGGCCCGCGCCGGGCACCGGGTCGATCTGGTCACCCGCGCCAGCGAACCTGGCCAGCCTTATATGCATGAGGTCATGCCGGGCGTGCGCGCTTTCTTCTTGCCAGCCGGCCCGCGCCACCCCGTGGCGAAAAGCCACACCGATGGCCTCGTCGCTCCTTTCACCGTGGAATTCCGCCGGTGGATGGCCGAGCACGGCAGCGGCGTCGATCTTATCCACTCCCACCACTGGTTCGCGGGCGTGGCCTGCCTGCCCGTCTCCCAAGAAACCGGCCGCCCTCACGTGCAGTCTTTCCATTCGGTGGCGGCGCGGGAAGGCCAGAATCTTGCCGACGGTGAACCCGCGGAATCCGCTGGGCGGGTGCCCGGCGAGGCGCGCTGCGTGCGCGAATCGGATCTCATCATTGCGGTATCCCAAGCGGAAAAAGAGATGATTGCGCAGCGCTACGGCACCCCGCCCTGCCCGGTCACCATCGTGCACCCGGGCGTGGATATTGACATGTTCCGCCCGGCTAGCTCGGTGGCCACCGCCCCCGACTGTGTCACCGAGGTAACCGGGGGGCGGGACTATGTTTTCTTCGCTGCGCGGCTCCAACCCCTGAAAGCCCCGGATTTAGCGATTCGCGCGCTCGCGGAGCTACCCGCCGGCACCCGGCCGCTCCTCGTTATTGCCGGGGCGGCCTCCGATGACTTCGCCGGCTACGAGGACCACTTGCGCGCCGTCGTAACCGAAACGGGAATGGAAAGCGACGTGCGCTTCATCGGCCCGCTTCCACGCACCGGCCTCGCGGCATTCCTCGCCCACGCGCAGCTCCTCCTCAACCCTTCTTTCTCGGAAACTTTCGGGATTATCAACGTGGAAGCGGCCGCCTGCGGCACCCCCGTGGTGGCCTGGGATTCCTCCGGGATTCCCGAATCGGTGCACGGCGGCGTGACGGGCACCCTGTGCCGCAGCCGCGAGCCACGCGAATGGGCCGGTGCGGTGCGAGCCTACCTGGACGCCCCGGCTTTGCGGGCCCGGCACGGCGCCGCGGGGCGCGCTTTCGCCGAATCGCGCACCTGGGACGCGGTGGCACGCGATTACGCCGCGTCTTACCGCAAGCTCGGGAGGCAGGCATGATCACGCCTCGCGAGTTTGATGCTCGCGTGTGCAACGGCGCGGCTGCGCGCCCGTGGAGCTGGGACCCCAGCGGGCCGCTCTTCGCCCGCACCCTCTTCCTCCACGCCCACCCGGACGACGAAGCGATCCAGGCCGGCGGGCTCACCGCGCTCCTCACCGCCGCCGGGCACCGCGTCAGCATCCTCACCTGCACCCGAGGCGAAGAAGGTGAAGCGGTCCCCGGAATCTTGCCCGCCGGGGCGGGGGAGGCCGAACTCGTTGCCCGGCGCGAAGCAGAAATCACCCGGGCGCGCGCGATTCTCGGGGTGACGGATAGTTTTTGGCTCGGCACCGCGCCCGCTCTCGCATCCGGCGCCGTCCCGCGTCGCTACCGCGATTCCGGGATGACCTGGGTCGCTCCCGGGGTCGCCGGTCCCGCACCCAGCGCCGGCCCGAGCGCTTTTTCACGCGCGGAGCTGAGTGAAGAAATAGCAGATGCGCGGGCGCTCCTCGCGCACGTGCGGCCCACTGTCATTATTGGGTACGACGCCGCAGCAAGCTACGGCCACCCCGATCATGTGCGGGTGCATCACCTGGCTCGCGCCCTCGGCCGGATTACCGGAATTCCCGTGCTTGAGCTGGCTTCCACTCCCGGGCAAGCCGGATGGTGCTATCGCACCGCTCGGGAGCATGAAGTCACTGTGGTGGCGGCGCTACGTTGCTATGCCTCGCAGCTGACCATAGTTGATCGCACGGATCCCGCGCTGGCTGGCCTGCCGGTTATCGGTGCCCCTGATTCGGGTTCCGCAGCGGTGGATACGGTGTGTGATGCGGTACTGACTGCTGCGTATAGCGGGGAGCATCGTCCCGAAACGGATGGGGAGCCCGCCCCGCAGCTGCTTATTCGGCACGTGGGTGGCCAGCTCCAGGAGCTCCCTCTCTGGCCGGGATTGCGCCCGGCCGAGGGTGCGTCGTCGTTCTCTATTCCGGATTCTTCCGTGCCTGCCACTACGGCGGCCGCACCTTCCACGCCGGTGGCGGAATAAAGCCATAATTTTTGGCTTATTACGGCGCGCATAGGGACTTTTACGCCGGATCTGAGTAGCGTTAAGGTCGTGACTCCTCTCTTCAAACGTTCTTCTCGCCGGCATCCGGCTCGTGAATCTCTTTCTCGTGAAACCGCCGCGGTTCCCGAGACCGCCGCGGTGCCCGCGGGCGACCCCGCTGAATCCGCGCAGGATACGCCCGTAGTGTCCGCACCGGCCGCGGCACCCGCGGTGCCCGCTGCCGGTGCGGAGGCTGCCGGCAATTCCGCCACGCCAGCTGAACAGGCGAGGCAGACCGGCGCCGCCGGCGTCGTACCGCACGGCGCTTCGGAAACCGCAGCCGCGCAGCACGGGACCGAAAGCGACAGCCACGCCCGTGACGCGGAGGAGAATCCCACCCCGCTTCCCGCCCCGCAGCGTGAAGAGCTCGTCTCCCGAGCCTATGCCGGTTGGCAGGAGGAGCTGAGGGCGCGGGCGGAGCGCGCGGCGGAAAACGCGGCCGCGCGAGTGTGCATTGATCTTACCCACCCGCATCCGACCGGGGGAGCACAGTTTTCTTCCGGGGCGCCTACTCGCCTCACCTCGCTTATTCGGGAGGAGCGTAGCCAGCAAGAAGCTTTAGCCACGTGGCGAACCCTGCGTGAGCAGGTAGCGCGTGCCGCTGAAGAATACGGGTACGCCCCGATACAGTTGGCCAGCGGAAACCTGACGTGGACGGAGCTCCCGCCGCGCCGGCCCAGTGATGAGCTAGAACCCGGCTATGAGGACACCGGCGAACTCAAGCTCGATCCGGAAGCAATGCGGGCCTGCGCGGAGGAGGCCGCGCAGGCTGCGGAAGGCACTCAGGTGGAGGCGCAGGCCGGGTTTGCGGAGTCACTCGAGCAGCCCGCCGCGCAATCCAGTCCAGCTGAAGTAAACGTAGCCGGTGCGCACCCGGCAGGAGCCGGCCCGGTGCCCGCCGCGCAAAGCGGCGAAGAAAGCCGGCAGGTGCGTGAAGTGAGCGTGCCGATTGTCTACCGCTTGCTACGGGTGGAGGACGTGGGCACCGATGCCCTCATCCAAACCACCCCGGCCCTGTCCGTCAATCCGGATATTGTGAGTGCACTGCGCCAACACGGCGCCCCGGTGCGGGAATTAGCCCAGCTCACCCGGGTGGAACGGGCCACCGAAGATGAGCTTATTACCCGGGTGCGGCGCCTGTCCCACCTCTATTTGCCCGGGGCGTCCTACCGCCCTCAGGTGCTCTTGGGGATGTTTGCCGATCCGGCCGCGCGGGCCATTACCGATGCCGAGCTGCTGCGCCCGGTCATGATTCGTTCCGGGGTGCTCGCGGCGATTGCCGGTGATCGGGGCACCCACCAGCTCACCAGCGCCCCGCTTCCTCCGGCCGAGAAACGTGACCGGGCTCCCGAGGGCGAACGCGGGGTGGGCGATTTGGATGTGGCCGAACTTGCCGCGGTGGAGGCTGTGGCAACTGGCCGCGACGTCGTTATCGATACCCCGCCGGGAAGTGCGGACGTGACCACCCTGGTGGCGATTGCCGCGGATGCAGCAGCATCCAGCCGTTCCGTTCTTTATATTCCCGGCAGCAGGGCGCGGCGCGCCGCGGTGACCGCGCGGGCTGGAGAACTCGGTGTGGGCGAACTGCTCATCGACCTCTCTGATATTAACGACGCGGCTTTGCGGCTGCGCCAGGGCCTGCGCCAGAAGTTCCCGCAGATTGACGAAGAACGCACCCTGGCCGTGCGCCGCGATCTCAAAGCGGCCCGGCGCAGCCTGCGCGGTTACGTGAACGCCCTGCACGCCATCGATCCGGTATGGAATACCTCGGTGTATAACGTGCTCGAACATTTGGCTGAGCTTGCCGCCCAGCCCAAGGGGCCGGCCACGAAAGTGCGCCTGGATGCCACCGCCGCCGCGCGGGTGCGCGAGGAGCGCGAGGCGGTGCTCGAACGCCTCGCGGAAGCAAGCCGTGCCGGGGCCTTTACCGGGGGCGGGAATTCGGAATGGTTGCGCGCGCTGGTCCGCACGGAGGATGATGCCGCCCGCGCTTTCTCCACCGTGACCCGCATGGCCACCGAAACACTTCCCCTGGTCATGGAGCAATCCCAGCGAGTGGCCGGGGAAACCGGCCTGGCGCGCCCGAAGACATTGGCGCAGTGGATGGAACAAATCAAGATGCTCGAAGGGATCTCCGATACCCTCGAGGTCTTCAAACCGGCTATCTACGAACGTTCTGTTGCCGATATGGTGATCGCCACCGCGAGCGATGAATGGCGTGCCGAACACGGTGAAAGCATGAAACGTGCGCAGCGCCGCGCTCTCACCAAGCAGGCCCGCGATTTTGTGCGCCCGGGGATCCGGGTGGCGGATATGCACGCGGCCCTGAGCGAAGTGGCACGCCAACGCGATATTTGGCGCCGCTACAGCGCGGAAAGTGATTGGCCTACCCTCCCGGAAGGCATGACGATGATCCGCGCGACGGCCGCGGAAGTGGATGGGCAGGTGCGCGAACTCGAGGAATTCCTCCCGCACCGCGCTGGCCTGCGCCGCGAGCCCATCGAAAATGTGCTGGCCTTTGCGCGCGCTCTGGTCTCCCAGCGTCGGGTGCTTGATTCGCAGCCGCGCCGCATTGACCTCCTCCACGACCTTGAGGATAGTGGCCTGGGCGATTTCGCTCGTGATATGGCTCGCCGCGAAGTAAGCGGGGACGCGGTGGCTGCCGAACTCGACCTGGCCTATACCAATTCTGTGTTTGAGCAGCTCATTGCCCGTAACACCGTGCTGGCCCAGGCTGGTCCGCAGCAGTTGGCCCTGCTTGTACACACGGTGCGGGACCTGGATCGCGAACATGTGGAGAGCTTGCCCGGGCCGGTGCTGCGCGCCGCGATCACCCATATGCAAGAGGTTGCCCGCAAACAGCGCGAAGAAACTGTGGCCGTGGATCGTTACCTGGCCCGCGCTGGAGTGAGCGCGCTGGCCGACGTGACTGCCTCGGCAACCGCACTGGTCCAGGCGGCACGCCCGGTGTGGGTGGTACCGCCGGCGCTGGTTCCTGAACTCATTCCCACTTTGCCCTGGGCGGATGTGGTGATTCTGGACGGTATCGAGGATGTTTCGCTGGCTGCGGTGGTCGCCCTCATGGCGCGTGGCTCGCAGCTCGTCGTTTTCGGTGACGTGGCGCGGGCTGGTGCGGAGAGCGCGCTCGCGGCTTTGGCTGATGCGCTCCCGGTGTGCGAACTTCCTACCTTCCGTGCGCATCACGACGATCTTGCCCTCGCTTGCTTGCGCACCCTCGGGTACGACGACGCCGACCGCGCCGCTCCGGCGGGGCGGGCGCGCCGGGCTAACCGCCTGCACGTGGTGGACGGGCGCGGGGTGCCCTCCCCGAATACCGGGATGGTCGAAGCTCCCAGCGCGGAAGTGGATGCGGTGGTAGATGCCGTTGTGGATCATCTCCTCACCCGACCGGAAGAATCCCTGGCTGTTATTACGATTTCGCGTTTGCATGCCGTTCATGTGCGGGCGGCGGTGGAACGTACCATCGCGAATAGCCCGGCCCTGGCTGAGGCGGGTGAGTCCGCGGCTAGCCTGGTGCCGGTGGTGGATATCACCGGAGCGAGCGGGTTGCGGCGCGACCGGGTTATATTCTCGGTGGGCTTCGGGAAGACGGTGCACGGCCGGGTTCTGCACACCTTCGGGCCGCTCACGGAACCGGACGGCGCACGCTACCTGAGTGAGGCCCTCCTGGTTCCCAGCCGCTATATGAGTGTTATTTCTTCGTTGGGACCCGGCGATATCGGGGTGGATGATCTTTCCGGTGCAGCTCCCCGGCTGCTAGCTACCCTGCTCGAAACGGCCGCCCGGCAAGAATTACTCATCGGAGCGGATGAGGATGTGGCCAAGGCCAGCCCGTTGCTTTTCGATCTAGCCGCGCGCCTGCGCGGGCGCGGGCTTTTCACCGCGCTCTACTACGGGTACGACGCCGGTTTGCGCATCCCGCTTGTTGTTGCTGAACACGAAGGTGATTGGCGGGTGGCTGTATTGACCGACGACGCTGATTACGTTGCCGAACCTTCCCTGCGCCGCCGTGACCGCTACCGGGTCGAGATGCTCGAGGATTTGGGCTGGAAAGTGGTACAAACCTTCTCCTCCTCGATTTTCCTCGATCCGGAAGCTGAAGCGGATCGTATTGAAGCGCTCGTGCGGGTGGTGCGCCGTGACGAAGCTGCCGCGCGCCACCGGGCGGAAGATACCCCCGTTTTTGGCGCGGACGTAGCTGATGAAGCATATTCTGCTCGGGCGGGAGCGGCGGATGCGCCGGGTGTGACGGATGCGGTGGATGAAGCAGGGCCAGCGGGTGCTGGAAAGCCGGGCGATACCGGTGTTGAAGGTCAGCAAGGCGAGCCCGGCGCGGTAAGGTCGCACGTGCCAGCCGGGAGCAGCGGGCAGGAAGCAAACCCTGCTGCGGTTTCAGATCCGGAAGCTTCACGCCGGGCCCGGGGAAAGAAACCCGCGGTGCGGCCGGGGTTGCCGCTGGCCGCCTACTCGGACGATCAGCTTGATGACGTGGTGGCTTGGATAGCCTCCGACGGGGTGGCCCGGACGTCCGAGCAGCTGGTGGAAGAACTGCGTAGCGAACTGGATATCCGCCGCCGTGGCCCCCAGGCCGATGCCGTGCTCGGTAATGTGGTGCGCCGCTCCGGTCTGGCACAGGACTAGGTGCGCGGCGGTGGCAAGTAACACGCATTCCGGACGCACTCACCGAGCTGTGGTGCGCCTGTCCGAAGTGGATGCCCGGCGGATAGAAAGCGGCGAACTCAAGGACGCCGCCGAAGCTCTCCGGCGCCTCGCGCGCGGCGAAGAGGGAGCGACCCTACCGCACCCGGATACGCCCACCAAAAAATCGGCGTTAAAAAGTAGTGTCCCGGGGGCCAGCATCGTGGCGCCCCGGGACACGGTCGCATCCGCTCGTGAGATTCGCACGCGGGATATCGTGGCGCGTACCGCTCACGAGCAGACCATCCTTGACGAACGCCCGCCGCATTTCGGCAAGCTCTAAGCGGCAGCGCACTCCGGAAAAACAGCGAAGTTCCGCACGTGCTCAGACTCGCACGGACTAGCGCAAGCTCAAGCGATTAGTCGCGCTTAGCCCGCAGCTCGTCACGGATCTCCTTGAGAAGGATGAGCTGGGGATCTTCCGGGGCCTCAGCGGCCGGCTTAGCGTGGCGTTCACGCAGCTTATTCATGGGGAGAACCAGGAAGAAGTACAGTGCGAAAGCCACGATGAAGAAGTTGACCACAGCGGTGAGGAAGCTACCGAATTGAATTTCGCCTCCGCCCAAATGCCACACAAAATTACCGTCGAAGTTCGGCTGCCCGAAAATCGCGGCGATAAGCGGCATGAGAATGTGGTCCGTCAGGGACTTCACCACGGCGGAGAAAGCAGCACCGACGATAACACCGACGGCGAGGTCCATGACATTACCTTGCATAACAAACTTCTTAAAACCTGCGAGCACCTTGCATCCTTTCGCGCGGAAAGCCACCGGGACTACCCCGATGGTAGAAACTATGGAGGGGGTACCAGTACTGCGCGCAAAGAATCTGCGGCAGCGTAACCCACAATAAGATTAGCGTCTTTTTCGCGAACAACCAGGTACAGCACTCGATATGTGACGCCCTCGGAGAGCATACCGGTGTTCTTTTCTTCTTCCCCGATCCCCACCACCGCCGCACGGTCTACCAGCCGAACCGCTCCGGCTTCTGCGCTGTGTTCCGGGGCCGGCGCATATAGCCCAATAAAATTACCCGGCTCAATAAAGCTCCCGGTCCCATCGGATGCTACCCGCACCGCGACCACCACGTGCCCGGCGGGTGGATCGCGTAAAAATTCTTGGGAAAGGAGCAGCCCGCGAGCCAGGGGATAGCCGGCCGGAATATTAGCAGCTAGGCGCTGCCCGTTAGCCTCAGCGGCCGTGGTCAGTGCATTATCTGGAATAAGATCCCGGGCCACGGTGCGCGCTTCCACATCGCGCCCGCTCAGCACGTGCCCGGCCGGTAGATGACGGCGTGCTACTAGCACGTGCCCGGTATCTGGGTAGCGGCGCTCGATAGCCTGAAGAATGGTGAAAAAAGCCACGAGGGCAACCGCGGCTAGCAGCAGGTGGCGCACTCGCCACAGCCGTGTGTGGAGTCCGGTCATGGCTCGAGGCTAGCGGGAGCTACTCAGCTGCGAACCAGAACTAGGCCCTTGTGTGGATACCGGCAGCGTTTCACGGAGCTGGGGATAAACCGAGCTGCGTCGTCGTCCTTACTTTTGCGTAGAGCTTCCACCCGAAGAACGTGAGTCATTGTGGTAGAAACCCGAGCCTTTGAAAACAATTGCGCTGATCCCCGCCATTACCTTCTGCAAGGAGTCTTTCCCGCATTCCGGGCAGGTAACCAGGGCGGCGGCTGTCATCGACTGGTGCGCATCAAAATGGTGACCGCAATTATCGCAACGGTAACTGTAGGTAGGCACGTTCTTCCTTTCCGGGCCGGTGGCCGAGCCGAGGTGCGGCCGGCACAAGCCGTACGGCGCATTATTCTAGCGCGTGGCACGTGCCCTCGGGGAAGTGGCCCGTAACGCCTAGTGCATAGGGGTATGCCCGCCCAGGTCCACCACGGTTTCAGGAAGTAGGACGTAGCGCACCGGCACGTCCATCTCATCGTGAGGGAGGGGAGTATGCACGTATTCTTCGGGCCATACCAGGGCGCCCACCGGGGTGGCGCTATCGAGCTGCTTGAGGACGCGGTCATACCAGCCCCCGCCCTGCCCCAGGCGCACGCCATCGTGATTGACGAGCAGCGCGGGGATAAAAGCGGCATCAACCTCGCGTAATACCGCGGAATCCAGGGCTTCACCCCGGGGTGCGGGCGGGCGGCCGGGAGCCTGATCGGTAAGATTATCCGCGCCGGTATAGCGCGCCCACTGGCGGGTGAGCCCGGGGCCGAGCTTGGGGACAAGGAGGGTGCGCCCGCTGGCCACAATCGCATCGCACAGAGCGCGGGTACCCGGTTCGTTAGCGACGGAAATATAACCGGCAACTGTGGTGGCGGTGCCGAGGAAATCCAGCACGGTAGTGACCCAGCGGGCCTCGGCTTCCTCACGGGCAGCGGGCGTGCGCTTGGCTCGAGCCGCGCGCACCGTTGCACGCAAGGCTTGTTTGGCTTCCGGCAGTGCCATCGCGGAGACATCAGGAAGAGATATGGTGTGGTCGGTCATGGCACCAGTGTGGCACGAGCGGCTGGATGCCCGCTAGGAGTAAGGCCCTTTGCGGATGGAGGCAAAGCCCGTGCGCGCGGCGTTAGCGCTGGCAGGCCCCCAAACCGGTACGCTGTGCTGTGTACCGAGGAGGAATGCGTGAAAACAGTAGCCGAGCAACTCGATGAATTCTTAAAGGTCGCCCAGCCCCTGGAGGCTCTCGATGTGGAGCTTGCTGACGCGATGGGATGTATTCTTGCCGAAAACGTTGTCGCCACTGTTGATGTTCCTCACACCGACCTGGCGGCCCTGGACGGTTACGCGGTGCGCGCGGATGAAACTTTCGGGGCGGAACCCGCCCGCCCGGTGCACTTCCCGGTGACGGACGATATTTTCGCCGTTACCACCGACCGCATTGCCCACACTCCTGGCGCCGCGGCCCGTATTGCTTCCGGGGCGCGGATGCCCACCGGCGCGGACGCCGTCGTTCCCCTGATCGATACGGATCACGGGGAAGCGCAGGTGGATATTACGGCGCGCGTGGCCCCCGGGGAGAATGTGCGCGCGCAGGGCGAGGACCTGCGGGCCGGCACCACGATTCTGGAGGAAGGCACCCGTATCGGGGCGCGCCATATCGCGCTGCTGGCGGCGGCCGGGCGAGACCGGGTGCGGGTGCGGCCAGCGCCGCGCGTCGTCGTGATGTCGGTGGGCGATGAACTGGTGGCACCCGGAAAAGCTTTGGGCAACGGGAAGATTTACGACGCGAATTCGCACGCGCTTGCCACCGCGGTACGTAACGCCGGGGCGGTTGCGTATCGCGTGCCGGCAGTTTCGGATGACCGGCATATTTTGCGGGAGTCCTTGGAGGATCAGCTTTTGCGCGCCGACGTTATCCTCACCACCGGTGGTTTGAGTTACGGGGGTGGAGATACCCTCAAAGAGGTCCTGTCGCCGCTCGGGTCGATGAGGTTCGACGCCGTCGCTATGAATCCGGGCCGGCACGTCGGTGTGGGTACCATCGGGGCCGACGGCGCAAATTCGGCGCTCATGTTCTGCCTGCCGGGCAACCCGGTGGCTGCGCTGGTGTGCTTCGAGGTGTTTGTGCGTCCCTCGCTGCGGAAAATGGCCGGCTACAAGCATGTGACCCCACGCTCCATTCGGGCTCGGGCCGCACGTGGGCTGCTCTCGCGGGCCGGTGTGCAAGATTATGTGCGGGTGCAGGTGTATGGGGATCCGCGCGCCGGTTACGAATTTGATCCGGTGGGGGATGTGGAACTGCTCTCACTGGCGAATTTCGCGAAATCGAACGGGCTCGCGGTGGTGCCTGCCGCTCAAGAAAGTGTGGGCATCGGTGATGAACTGGAGTGCATGATTCTTAACGGGTAGCCGGGCTTGCTAGCCCGCGCGGATGCGGCGGCTTGCGCCGGCGCCGCCGCAGCTCAGCAGTCCCATCCATCCCACGAATAACATCATTGTTATTCTCTCTACGAAAGTAACGGCGCGTCCCTGCCCGTGCGCCCCACGATTGGTTAAAGTGGCTGTGTGGGGTTCCAGGGATACGCGCTGATGGCAGTGGTTGTGCTGCTCATGGTCTATGTCATCCCTGGGGTGTATCGGCAGCGCGTCATCCTCGCGGATGTGCGTATCGACGAACGCTATTCACCCCAGCTACGCACCCTCGCGCTGCCGGACGGAACGGTAGGCGTGGAAACTGGTGGGCCAACCGGGGCTATTTTTTTCCGGAAGCCGGAGGTCATCATGGCAGAGAACGACGAACGCGATATTCTTCCACCCAACGCGGGGCGTAATGTGCGCACCCTGGCGCGGGAACGCGCGCGCCGTAAGGCACGTATTTCCCAACGCGCGGCGAACCGCCAACGCGGTTTCGTGGTTGCGGGCGCTTTAGGCTTGCTTATTGCGGTGCTCGGCGCTCTTGCTTTTACAGCGACGATGCCACGCTGGATTTTCTACGTTGCCGTGGGCGTAGGGGTGCTGTACGGGGCCGGTTTTGGGTACTTGCTCAGTGAAATGGGGAAGGCGACGGCTCGTGACCGCGAGGATATTGCCGAACTCACCGAAGAACTCGGCATCCGGAAGACCCGCGGGGCGCAGCGCCATTCGCGCCGCCCGGCCCGCCCGCGCCCCGGGCGTTCGGCGGTCTCGGCTGCTTCCGCACATTCGGCTTTGAGTGCGGCCAGCGCGGCGCTGGGAAGCGATGACCTCGGGGCGCTGACGGCTGATGCTAGCCGGAGCGCGGACCTGGGCCGGAGCGCTGATCTCAGCCGGAGCGTGGGGAGCGGTGGCGCTGCCACCATGCCGACGGCTGCCTCCGCGGCCACCGGGGCCGCAGATGTGGCTGGTGAAGGCGAAGCCGATGAGGTTCACGCCGCGCGGGCCGAGAACGCCGAGGAACAGGAGACCGGGGTGAACCCGGGAAAAGCACGGAGCCGGAACGCGGGGGCGCGGGCGCCTAAGCGCCGTTCCGGCATTTCGGTGACCCTTGAGCAGGGAATTATCGCCGCGGAAGATTTCGCCCCTATCGCCGGTTCGCGGCGTGAACAAGCGGAGAAACTTCCCAAGCGTTTTGTGGCCGGGGCGGTTCCGCGCCGTCAGCTGCCTAGCTATACGCTCAAGCCACAGATCCAACAGCGCACGGTAGCGCCCTACCAGGCTCCAGAAGCTCCCGTTGCTCCGGTGCCCTACCGCCCGAAGGAGATCGGCGAGCGAGTGACCTTCGTGGATGCGGCGGCGCAAGATGTGGCCGCAGCCGTAGCGCCGGCGAGCCACGCTGCTCCGCAAAGCACCGCGCAGGCATCGAAGGCCGAAGCTGCAGTGCCGCCAGCTCAGCCAGCCGCACCTGCGCATGATGGCCTCGCGGGTGGAGCGGCTCTGGACGAGCTGCTGCGCAAGCGCCGCGCGTAGCTCTGGCCGGCTGGGTGGCCTGGCTGAATGCCGAGTTGCCGCGCCGCGGGTACGAACTGAAAATAGAAAATCGGGGAGTGGTGTAATAGGAACCACTCCCCGAAGTTTTATTCCGGGCCGTTCGGGTGCTAAACTAATCAGGTCTTTGGGGCTATGGCGCAGTTGGTAGCGCGTCTCGTTCGCAATGAGAAGGTCAGGGGTTCGAATCCCCTTAGCTCCACCATTCTGGCTGATAAATATTCACACCGCATTTATGTCGATTTATCTACGTCCGCTTTTAGCAGGTCAGGGGTTCAACTGGACTTTTTCTGCTGGTAAAGCGTGGACATCCAGATCTCGCGCTGGAGTTTCAGTTTGAACAATGAGCTTTTCAATCCTCCCTACAGCCGTACAGTGCTGTGGAGCATTCGGTAGTACTCCCTCGATGACTGCCACATCAATGCGTCCATCAGTTTCCTTGATGACGGTACGCAGCTTGAAACATTTGGGGTCACCCGTGATAGCGGTGAAAGTCAGCTCGTGTGAATCTGTGACTTCGTACTTTGTCCAGTTTATTAACTTTTCCGAGTGCAAAGTGGCTTCGCTGCTCGAACAGCCGCATAACGCAACAACGACGCTTAGGAATACTGTTAGCCCTCTTCCGATTTGCCTCGGCGGCCATTTAATCATTCCGACTCCGAACCCGGTTTTTTTAGACCGGTTGTGACGTATGTGCGGATCGTGGAAAGCCGTAACCTCGGCGATTTAGCCGAGGCTAAGGATCGTTCCAGGGTCTTCGATGGTCAGGCTACCATGGACGGAAACGGTCATGGAAGCTTCCTTTGGCTCCAAAATTCTGTCGTAGGCCACCAATAAGCTTCGAGCATGTCACAGAGTATTCGTCGTCCCATTGCCGTGGATCTCTTTTCGGGTGCCGGTGGGTTTTCCTTGGGTCTTGAGCAAGCCGGGTATGACGTTACCGCGTCCGTTGAATACGATCCGGTCCACGCAGCCGTCCACGAATTTAATTTCCCCTACGGTAAGACATTCTGCGCGGACGTGCGTAACGTCAGCGGCGCTATGATCCGCTCCGAATCAGATATTCAGGACCAAGAGATTAACCTTGTGGCAGGAGGTCCACCCTGCCAGGGGATCTCACTGATAGGTAAACGCGCTTTGGACGATGAACGTAATTCCCTCCTCAAGGAATTTGTCCGTTTAGTCCTGGAATTGCGCCCGCGCTACTTCGTTATGGAAAACGTTGCGGGGCTAACTATCGGTTTGCACCGGCAGTTCCTCGACGAAGTTATCGCACTATTTGTCTCTCACGGGGACTATCGCATTGTCGAGCCAGTATCGGTGCTACAGGCAGCAGATTTTGGCACTCCACAATCCCGTAAAAGGCTCTTCGTATTGGGCTATCGGCAGGGTTGCCCGCGCCCCAGCTACCCGAGTCCACTGTATACGCCACGTCGCATCGATGGTTCACTCCCGGAAGAGAGTCTGCTCCCGTTGGGGCCCAGTGTCAGTGACGCTCTTGCAGATCTACCCGATGCAGATACTTTTGAGGAATTGCTGCGCGGTGACTCGGTGGCGAGCGTTGGATACTCGTCACCAAGCCCCTACGCGGCAATCCTGCGTGGTGTCACACAAGATCTGAGGAATTACGCCCGGCCCCGCCCGTCCGTGAGTGATCGGCTTACAGCATCCGTACGAACAGTTCATACTCAAAAATCAATTGATCGATTCACCGCTACTCTTCCCGGAACAACCGAACGTATCAGCAGATTCCTTCGGCTTCATCCAGAAGGAATCTGCAATACCTTGCGGGCCGGTACCGCTTCAGACCGTGGTGCGTACACAGCTCCCCGTCCTATTCATCCCGTCCATCCTCGGGTAATTACAGTACGAGAAGCAGCACGCCTGCACGGCTACCCGGATTGGTTCAGATTCCACGTAACCAAGTGGAACGGCTTCAGAGAAATCGGAAACTCAGTTCCCGTCATGCTTGGCCGTGCGGTAGCCGCAGAGCTACTCAAGGCCGATAACATAACGCCTACCCGCGGTGAATTCACGCAGCTCGGCGATGAAGCCTTACTCTCTTTCACCACGACCGAAGCCCACGCCTATTTCGGGCTCATAGAACGCGTTATCCCGCAACGCAGTAGAGCTCAAAGTTAAGGATTGGCATATTGAAACGAAGGGGATGTCGTAGTTATTATGTTGCAAAATGGATAAGTATTTATCTTAGTGGATAATATAAATGAAATTATCATTATCGTATTCTATTGATTCGTTAAGGGTGTCCATAGGGGGATGTCCTTAGACGGGAGAGCTTATGAAACACCGCAAACTTTGGGGGTTTTTCGCATCCTTGATTTCCGGTGCGATTGTATTGGCGGGTATCGCTATTCCTACGGCATCAGCCGCTAATGACATTTCCGGATTGGTTGATCAGTCTTCCATCGGGATGAACCGTAACTCCAACTTGACCGTGAACTCTCATATCGGAACCACCACCGAAGTTAGTGCGACTACGGGATGGGCGGGAACTCTCAAGTTCAAGTTGGCTAAGAAAGGTGCGCATCCATCTGTTAATGCGGGGGATGTCCTGAAGGTTGGTTTGACCCCGGTTGATCCCGCTTTGGACTTGTTGCGCATAAGTGGCAACTTCAGTTCAGTCACTCAAATTACAGATTCTGTCACCGGTGCCAAACTCGCTGATGTGGCTACTGAAGCTGGGCATATTGGAGTCTTTACTTTCACCGACGTGAGTGAAGATTTTGTTACCTCCCAAATTGAGATGCCGTTCTACGTTGATAAAGGTGTGCGTGACACGTATTTTGAGGGAAATCCGGATGCTGCCCACGTCGATGTCGCTTACGACATCACAGTCAATGGCAAGCCGACAGGGAAGAAGGTTACCTACCGGGTAAAGAAGCCCGTTGTTAAACTCCCGGATATGGCTTCTTTGGAGAAGACGGGTGCTTCGAAAGTAGATGGCGATAAATCATATATCTACTCTGAGATCCAAGTTGGTACCAGGTTGCGGCCGAACAATGAATTTATCATTTACGACACGCCCGATGTGAACATGGCTCCGCGTGGGAATGTTACTGTTTACGACGAAAAAACTCAGGGGGGTAAAGATTCCTTCTTGGCTGAACTCGGGGCAACGAATCCACATTGGGTAAAAGACTCTACAAAGCCCGAAGAGCAGCGCATGGAGATGTGGCTTTATGACATCTACTTCCGTACAACCGAGCCAGAAACTCCTGTATCTTCTCGAACTGCGGCGTTTGAGGAAAAGTCCATCACTTTGGATCGCTATGACATCGTAGCCAAGAAACAAGGCATGATGAGCATGGCGAACGCTACCGTACCGAAAGGTATTTTGCTGCAAAAACCGGCTGGCGAGACCCTCACAGCCGAGGAACAAAAGCTTATTGATGATGCTGGCGGCCTGCATAAGGTCGTTGGTAAAGGATTCATGCTTCGGGTGAAGAATTACTCCTCGGCGTACTTCGATGGAGGGGGATACTTCAATATTGGCTTTGACGCTGAGCCTGTTAACGACTCGGTTATGCTCAGCAAAAACGGGCGGCCTATTTATGTCAATAAGGCGTCCTACTACGCTCAAGAGATTCCGAACTGCGATCCGCAAGTGCATCAGAATTGCACTCCGATTAAATACGAAGGATCCAAACCCGGTGACGTTGAGGCGAAGGGGAAAGGATACAACCCCGAAGAGCTTAAACCGCCGGGGATTACTGCTGAGACCGATGGGTATCAACTGATCGATTTTGTGAAGCAGGATGATACGGGTAAGGCTTTGTCAGGTGCGGTGTTCAGTATCTATAAAGCGAAATCCGACGGAACTCCAGGTGATATTGCCACTAATCGGGATGGCGTAAAATTGGAGGACCTGGTGAGCGGCGCGGATGGCAAACTCTATCTACCGGATCGCACGACAGGCGTGAAACTAGAGCTGAAGCGCGGTAACTATGTCTTCGTTGAAGTCAAGGCTCCGGAAGGCTTCGTCAAGGCAAAAGACACCATCGTGCCGGTACAGTTCAAGCAAAAAGTTGTGGTGGTTTCCAAT
>NZ_JBHNSQ010000016.1:0-10269 GCF_059085665.1 Actinotignum sp. usb-actsch-213 | reverse complement strand
CGGGGCCTACCATTACGCTACCCCTCCCCGGGCTATCCCTTTTCACCCACCCGCGGTTATACAAGCAAGGCACCAGCCCACATCGGCCACCACCCCCATTCCACAATCTCGCCATTTCTATTTACCGAAAATCCTAAAATCTCCGCTTTGCATTCATTCAATAATCATGCCTAATACCGGTATAATTAATTGATGACCTGCCATTATGGCCATCCGCACGAGGGAGGCACAGAAGCTTCCCGCCAAAGATAAGGAATATTACTGTGACTATAAAACGCACTAGGCAGCTGGTGGCGGCGGGGTTGTTAACCGTGATGACCTCCACCGCTCTCGCGCCAGCAGTTTTCGCGGAGCCCGTCAATCCCGCCCCGCCTTCCGCAACGCAGTGCAGCGTGTGGAATACCTGGGATAAGGCCGAGTGGTGCCTCACCGATGGCACACTCTTCCTCCGGGGACCAGCCATCCCAGCAGTGGCGAATAGTGGAATACCGCCGTGGGATCGCAACGCCGTCGTCAATATGGAACTCATCCCCGTGGGGGCTGAGAAAATGGTGCTCGAAGGGCGCTTCGGAGGCGGTTCAACAACCGTGTTTTCCCGGATGCCGAATCTGCGCGCTATTAAAGGTCTCGACAAAGTTGATGCCAGCAAAATTGAAGATATTTCTAACCTCTTTTATGAGGATGCCTCGCTGACCTCTCTTGATCTATCAAGCTGGGATGTTAGCAAGGTATACAATATGACTTCCACCTTCGCGAAGACACCCAAGCTTACTGATCTCAAGATTTCAGCCTGGCGACCGGTTGCTTTGGAAACTGCGCGGCAAACATTCCGCGGCTCCGGGGTACGTGACCTTGACCTGTCGGGGTGGGATACTCCGAGGCTGAGTGACACCTCGGATATGTTCAACGAATCGCAGATCCGCAGTCTCGATATTTCCGGCTGGGATCTCACCGGAACCGACGGTGGTTACCGCCCGCGCATGCTCTTCGCGAAATACCTACACACTCTCACTCTCGGTAAGAAGAGCACCATCACTCAAACCGACCTGCTTGGCAGTCTCACGGGGCTCAATTTGCTGGCGGATAACTACGGGCCTGCCTGGCGCGCCGTCGATAAGATCGACCCCGCAACCGGTGCGGTGCTCGAAAAGGGCACTCTCACGGACCCCAAGGGTGAGCCGATTGGCGGCGCTGATGTTGCGGCACTGAGCACGAAACTTGGAAACCTCCAGCAAGATAAGCTCACCTTCGTACGCCGGCCCGTCACTGTCACCGTTCATATGGGCGATGCCGCCGCGGGCGGTTCCGAAACCGTGTACACCTGCCTGACCAGCGTGGGCACTGCCTTCGGTTCCGGTTCGCCTTTCACTTGCCTCAAGGGTACGACGGCGCCCGTCGTTGATAACGACGGGAATGTCGCTGGCGACGACGAAGCAACCAAGCTGGTGAACTCCTGGTTCGCAAAGACCAACCCCGTCGTGCCTACCCAGGAAGGCAAGACCTTCAAGGGCTGGAGCACCGATGCTGCCGGCAACCAGGCCTATGATGCGGCCAATGCTCCGACCATCACGGTTGGTACGAACCTTTACGCACAGTGGGAGACTCCCGAGGTAAAACCGCCGGCACCCGAACCGCAACCTCAACCGGATCCCGCACCGGAACCGCANCCGCAGCCNCAACCGGATCCCGCACCGGCACCCGAACCGCAACCTCAGCCCCAGCCTGAAAAGCCCGCAGTAGTTGCCCCGGCAGCTCCGGAATGGCCGAGTGTCAGCGCTCCGGCGGGTAAGACGATTAAGGTCAAGAACAAAGGTGGCGCGGTTCCGAGCGGTGTCGCCCTTGAGGTGAGCGGCCCGGGTACCGCCGCACTCAATGCGGATGGCTCCATCACGCTAAGCCTCGATAAGAACGCCAAGCCGGGCGCGACTATTACGGTCACGGCCCTGGCCAAGGATGGGACGAAGCTCGCGTCCTTCACCGTGACTATCAGCAGTCCCGCGGAGGGACCTGCGCTTCCGGCAACGGGCGCGGCAACTCTGGGACTGACGGCTGGCGCGTTTGCGCTTCTCGCACTCGGTAGCGCGGCTGTCGTACGGCATCGTCGTGCTTCCTAAGCATCTCCGTTAGCCGGAACGTTCATCGGCTGGCTACCCTCGTGGTAGCCAGCCGATTTTCGTTCTACAACCCGCAGCCCGACCACCGCACCGACGACCCCACATAGGAACACCACTTTCAGCACGCTGAGTTCCTCGACTCCCCGTGCGGCCGCAATCGCCACGGTGAGCACCGCACCGATCCCTGTCCACACCGCGTAGGCAGTACCGAGCGGAATCTCGCGTAGCGCCCGGGAGAGACCCCACATGGATACAATGAGCGCCACGCCGAACACAATCGCCGGCAACGGGCGGCTGAGCCCGCGTGAATCGCCGAGCGCCGTCGCCCATACGGCCTCAAAAATACCGGAACCTACCAGAATTACCCAGGCCATTAGCCCACCACCTTGAGTCCCACCACCGAAGCGAGGAGCACAATAAGCAGCAGCACGCGGGCACGTGAGGTGCTTTCCTGGCCGCTCAGCCAACCGTAGACCAGCGTGAGGCTTGCGCCCACCCCCACCCAGACCGCGTAGGCCGTGCCGGTGGAGATCTCGCGCATGGCCCAGGCCAGGCCGAGCAGTGAAAGTGTTTGCGCCAGCACAAAGACCGCGACCGGCCCGCGCCTGGAAAAATGTTCGGATTTATCCAGGGCCGCAGCCCACACAGTTTCGAGCGCTCCGGAGAGCAGCAATATTATCCACGCCATAGTTACGGTGGCCGTCTTTGCGCTGGGCGGGTACGGCTCCCTCGTCCGCGGCGGTTGGTGCACGCCCGGACCCAGGCTAGCACAGGCCGTCGGGGAGTATCCTCGAAGCATGAATATCACCTCCCTCACCCTTTCCGGGCAGCCGCTTGCCGCACTCGATATCACCCCTTCCGAGCAGGGCTTTTGCCTTGTTGCGATCACGTACGTGAACGGTTCCGAGCAGCGCCGTGTCCTTTCCGACGACGCCGCCCTTATCCTTTCCGCCGCTCCGGCCGCGGATATTTCCACCCGAGTCACGGCGCTTCTCACCGAACCGGGCGAGGGGAAGGTGGATTTTGCATCGCTGGCCGGGCAGTTGGTGGCCCTGGGAACCGCGCGTTTCCAGGCAGGTGCACCGGACGTGGCGGGAGCGCGCGGCAGCGAGCTACTGGAGCTCCGGCCGGTGGCCCCCGGGCGGGTGAGCGAGCGGGACACTCCGCGGATTGTGCCTGCTGAGATGCTTGAAGGGCGCGATCCGGCGGCGGTATTCCCGCGTATTCCGGATGGTTTGCCCGATGCGTGGAGCACGCCGGTGGGGCGTTTCACTCCCGAATATGAGGAGCGCGCCCGGGTGGTATGGGAGACTCTGGCCGCGGCCGGCTACAGCCCGGAGTTCTGGTGGGCGGGCAGCGAGGATGGGGAAGTCATCGCGGTACCTTTCGGCGAATGCGGAGAGTCGTTCCTCGTTGGTATTGAGGAACCGGATGAGCAGGTGGAGATTGATGCGCATATTGCCGCGGGTGAGCTCGCCGAGTGGCTGGAAAGCGAAATTGACCTGTTGCGGCCAAATGAGTAGCGCGGCGGGGAGGCGGCGTCGTCGTACCACCGCACGCGGCGCGCCCGCGTACTAACGCTCGTGCCGTAACGCGCCCGGCGCAGGCCGTTCTTCAGTAAGCTAAAGCTTGTGAAGGAATCAAAGAAGTCACCCTCCCTGATGGATCGAATTCGCTCGGCAGTGTCGCGGCGCGAACAGATTGAGCGCGTGGCCGAGGAGGCCGTGGAGCGTTACGCGAAGGATCCTGCTGATAGTAGTGGGCGTTCGCAGCGCACCGTGGTGGAGATTCATCCAGCTGGAGTGCAACCGGTTCTGGTGACGTGGGGCGTGAGTGCCTGGCTGCTTATCGGCGTGGTGATTGCCATTTGGGGCATCTTCCACATGGCGGCCTCGGTGCAGTGGGTGCTCGTGGCGGTGTTCCTCGGGCTGGTGATGACCTCGCTTCTCCATCCGATTGTCAATATTTTGGATCGGATTATGCCGCGGGCGCTGGCGACGGCGTTGGCCTTGCTGGGCCTGTTCGCGGCATTGGGCGGGATTATTTACTGGATTGTTGATTCGGTGGCGAATCAGTGGTCGAGCCTGTCCGAACAGATGCAACGCGGCCTTGATGGCATTTTTAATTGGATTGCGAACGGGCCGATTCCGATTAATATTACGGTCGATGAGCTGCGCGAGGGCCTGAACGAGGGTATCGAACGTGCGGCTACGTACTTGCAGAATAACGCGGGGAATATTGCGTCGACGGCGCTTTCGCAGGCCGGCACGGTAGCTTTGGCTTTCACCTTGGTTGCGCTGGCGCTTTTCTGCTCAATTTTCTTCCTGGCAGCCGGGAAGAAAATGTGGCTGTGGTTTATTAATGTGCTACCGGATCGGGCGCGGCGGCGCACCCACGCTGCTGCTACCGCCGGGTGGTACAGCTTCTCCGGGTATGCGCGCGGCACGATTCTTATTGCGTTATGCGACGGTGTTATGGCCGCGATTCTGCTGGTGGCTTGCGGGGTGCCGCTCGCCGCTCCCCTGGCGACGCTCGTGGTCATCGGTGCTTTTATTCCACTTTTCGGTGCTCCGGCGGCGATGATTATTGCGGCGCTGGTGGCTCTGGCCACCAAGGGTGTGGTTATCTCCTTGGTGGTGCTGGTGGGCGTGGCGCTCATTGGCCAGTTCGAGGGGCATGTGCTCCAGCCGCTGATTATGGGGCATCAGGTTTCTCTCCATCCGGTGGTTATTGCGGTGGGCGTGACGGCCGGTACGTTCGTAGCGGGGTTGCTGGGTGCGATTATTGTGATCCCGCTTATTTCTATCGTGTGGGAAGTTTTCAAGGTGCTGCGCCGCACCCCGGATAAGCCGCTTACGGAGCTTCCCGAGTTGGATCTGCGCGATCTGGCGGGTACTGCGGTGGCGAAGCAGCTGCTGGAATACAACGCGAAGGAGCTCAATACCCGAGCGGAGGAATCTCCCTCGCCGGTCACGGCGAGGGCGGCGTCGTACACCCCCGGCGGGGAGGATCGCGTGCTCGATACCACGGATATTAACTCCCCTACCCCCGCGGCTCCGGAACCGGATTATGCCCTTGACCAGCCGGGCTTTGAGGTGGATGGGGAGGTACCCGGCCCTGATTACAACCCGGTTAAGGGCCAGTAGCCCAGTAGCTCCGCGGCATGTAATTCCGCCGGCGCGGCTTTATACCGAAAGTGGCCTCATGGCAAAAGCGCTCTTATACCGTTTGCGCGATGACGGTAATGAGGAGGATAACGAGGAGCGAACCGACCGTGGTGATGATAACGGCGTCGCGGGCCATGGTGACGCCGGAGCGGTAGCGGTGGGCGTAGACGAACACATTGTTGGCCGTGGGGAACGCTCCGATGATGGCGATCGCCATGAGGGCTTCGCCGCGCGCGCCGAGGAGGTAGCCGGCTCCGAAGGCGATTAGCGGCCCGAGGACTAACCGGCAGAAGATACCGAGCATGAGGGGTGCGCTTTCGCGCCCGAATCGGGGCAGGTGCGCCCCGCGCAGGGACATTCCCATGGCTAGCAAAATAATGGGAACGTTGGCACCTGCCATTTTGGTGAGCGGTGCGGACACAAGTTCCGGGATGGGGATCTTGAGGAGGGCGACCATGAGCCCGGCAAAGACCGCGATGAGTAGCGGGTTTTTGAGGCGGGAGACGATGGTGCGCCACAGCCCTTCCGTTTTCTTCCCGGTTTGGTTGTCGAGGATGGAGAAGAAGACCGGCACCATAACGAGGATTTGGAAGAGCAGGATAGGAGCTGCCGGGGTGGGGTCGCCGGTGATGGCCACGAGGAAGGCCACGCCCAGGTTGCCAATATTGGTATAGCAGGCAACGAGCGCGCCGACGGTGAGTTCGGTCCCTCGGCTTTTGAGCAGGGTCGCGGCCAGGGCTGTGTAGATGAGTCCGGTCCCCACCGAGGAGATGATATTGGCTAGTCCGTTCACTCCGAAGAAGGACGCCGGGTCGGAGTTCGCCAGGGTGGTGAACATGAGTGCCGGCAGGGTGGTGTAGAAGACGAGCTGGGTGAGGGTGCGGTCGCTTCCCGGGGGTACGATTTTGCAGCGCGCGACGACGTAGCCGACGAGCATGATCGCGATAATCACCCAAAAGTTGAGCAGTACAGAAGCCATAACAGCACTAGTGTAAACAGAGTTCTTCAGGCGTGAGGGCGTATCTCGAGTGCGCGGTGCGGCAGTGCGCGGTGCGGCAGCGGCAGGGCGAGCCTATTTCCAGACGACGGTAGCGCGCAGGGCGCGGTGGTCGGAGAGTGGCAGGAAGAGGTTTTCCGCAGCCCGCACTTCGACCCCGGTTCCGAGGATATGGTCGATTTGGCTTTCTGGCTCGTCGGAGGGGTAGGTGAGGGCTTCGGCGGCCGCTTCGTATCCGGTGGCTGCTAGGGGTACGTCACATCCGCGGATATTGAGGTCCCCGATGATGAGGCGCGGGGCATTTTCCAGGCCGTAGCGCTGGGCAAACCCGGCGAGGGCTCCGGCTACGGTACGGAGTTGCGTGACGTTGAGACGGTACGTGTAGGTGAGGTGCGTTGCGGCGACGACGACGGAGTGCCCAGGCGCCACTTTAATTTCTGCGAGGATCGCAACCCGAGGAATTTCCCCAATCCCGATATTTGTCCGCAGGGTTTTCAGCCATGTTTCTTGCTGGTGGACGGGGAGGTTGATGACTTCCCTCGCACCGATGGGGTAGACGGAGAGAAGTGCGGTGCCAACGCCGCGGGCCTGCCCTTTTTTGGTGGCGCGGAGCCGGCTGCGTTCATTCTTGGTGGGCGCGAAAATGGCTTCGTGGTAGTTGCCTGCGGCGAGGAGGGGCGCGTAGAGGTCTCCTCCGGGGGTGGTGACTTTGAGTTCTTGAAGGGCGAGGAGATCCGGGCCGGCGGCGGTGATCTGCCGAATGGCTTTACTAATGGATTCGCGCTGCCATGTCACTTTGTCCGTATCCGGGCGCGGGCGCCGTGAGGGCTTACCTTGTTGGAGGTTTGCGGACATGACATGAAGGCTCGGCATGGTTTCTCCTTTGTCGCGACCCGGTGGACACCGACAGCCCGGGGAGAGCCCCCGTTGGCCGCGGTGTGCAACACCGGTGATTCTACCGAATCTATGCGGTGGTGGACTTACTTGTGGGTTCGGATAGCGGCCCGGGTGCGGGCGAGGCCTGGGAGCCGGATGCGGACTCGGTTTCAGGTTCGAAGGTGAGTGCTACGGAGTTCATGCAGTAGCGCTGCCCGGTAGGAGTATGGGGAGCATCTGGGAAGACATGCCCGAGGTGGGAATCGCAGGTGGCGCACCGGACTTCGGTGCGCGGGTATCCGAGTTTGTAATCAACGTCTGTTCGCACGGCGTCACTTCGGGAGGGGTCATAGAAGCTGGGCCAGCCGCATCCGGCATCGAATTTGGTGGTGGAGCGGAAGAGTTCTGCCCCGCAGGCCCGGCACCGGTAGATGCCTTCGCGTTCTTCGTTCAGGAGTTCACCTGTGAAGGGTGCTTCGGTTCCGGCTTGGCGCAGAACCGTGAATTCTGCCGGGGTGAGAACCCGGGCCCATTCTTCATCACTTTGCGGGAGCATCTGTGCCATGTGCTGTCCTTTCTTCAATTTCCTCATTGCTGTCAGTTTGCTTTGTGATGTCACTTTCATCCGCTTCTCCAGAAACTGCCGGGAAGACCGCGGTAGGAGGAGCCGATGATTCTGCCGGGACCTTGCCGGCTTCGTGGACGGGTTCTTGCTGACCGGTGCGGCGCGCAGCATTATGTTCGCGCTCTGCCAGGACTTCGGCACCCGGGCCGGAGAATTCTTGACCGCGTTTTTCGGCTTGGATGGATCCGGTGAACAGCGAGGCTTCGTGGCCTTCCCGGATCCGGGTGGCCGGGCCTTCCGTGCCGGCGGGGCTTGCGGGGCGGCTAGCTACAGGTACCCGCTCCGGGCGCACCGCCGCTTCAATATCAGCTGCGGAGAGGATACGAGTTTCCCGGTAGTCCTGCGGGTCGAAGGTGGTATCCGGCTCGGTTTGTTCCTGGGCACCGATGGAGGTACGGGTAACTTCGCGAACCGCGGGACTGGCCGGCTCTTCAGCCTCCGCCAACGCGGATTGTGCGGATTCCTCAGCCGCGACTTTCTCAGTTTCTTCGACCTCGGCTTCGCGCGATTCGCCAGCCGTATTGCTTCCCGAATGTTTCGAGTCGGATTCGGCTTGCTCCGCATTACTTTCCGCGAGAAGAGCGCCGGGTGCGGAAGAGGCTGCGGCGTCGTTATAAAAACGGGTGTGCGGGAAGGCATCCGGGGCGTTGTTTTGTAACCACACGATGAGCTTTTCACGCACATGGTTGCGCAAATCGGTGAGTTCGCCAGGTGAGGAGGCGGAGACAATCGCGGAGACCTGCAGGCCGTTCGCGGTGGAGGCATCCCCCACCACGAGGGTGCCGGTGTCACCATCCCAGAGATCGGTATTGGCGAGGATGCGGTCAAGTTCGGCACGCAGCTCCGCGATGGGAGCGCTCCAGTCAAGCTGGAGAACCACCGAGCCCGTAATATCCAGATCGCGGCGGCTCCAGTTTTCAAACGCGGTGGAGGTGAGTTTGTTGGAAGGCACGATGAGGCGCCGGCCGTCCCACACTTTGAGGACCACATAAGACAGCGTGATTTCCTCAACGGTGCACATATTTCCATCCCAGATGACGATGTCATTGACGCGGATGGAATCCGAGAAAGCCAGTTGCAGCCCCGCGAAGAGCGTGCCCAGAGTAGATTGCGCAGCAATACCAACAACCAGGGAGATCACGCCCGCGGAAGCGAAAAGTGAAGCGCCGGCGGCTTTTGCGCCCGGGTAGGTCATGAGCATGGCGGCCACACCAATCACGACAATGAGGGCTACCGCCAAGCGCCGCAAAATCTGCAGCTGAGTTTGCACCCGACGATAGCGCGTTTCAGCCACCCGCTCCACGAATTTGAGGTACGCACGCGCTGCCCCGTTGACCACACCGACAAGAAGCCAAGTTAGGCCCGCGATAATGAGGAGAAGCAGCAGGTGCTTGAGCACGGGCGACCAATTGGGCCGATCCTGTTCCGGGAAATTCTCCATGTACGAGAACACCCCGAAGCGCGCACCCACCACCGCGAGCGTGAATTGCGCGGGCGCCTGGAGGCCACGCACCACATCGATCAACCCGGTATGCCGCCGGAAACCGGCCTTGACCACCGCCACGATGACCACGGCGATCACCCAGCCGATGAGCGCACCCAGCAGGCACACCCCGAGCAGCTGCGCGATATCAACCGTGGCGGCGACGGCTTGTTCGGCAACTTCGTGCAGATCCGAGGTGGGGGTGGGTTCCGGCGTGGGCGCCTCACTTTCCGCCCGCAGCAAGGGTGCGAGCGAAAGAGCTTTCCAGGCAGCCGGGGCCACCGCGAGTACCGATGCGTTCATATCTGAAAGCCTAGTGCGTGCTTGCGACAGAAAAAGCGGCGTCGAACTTCTTTCGCCTGCGGCGTGAGACAGCTGCGCGGCGGGCACACGGCGTCTATCTGGTACGACGCCGCCCGCCTGCAGCGTGGTCACCTCTCTGAAAAGCGCGGATTACCGCGGAAAACTCGCTTGGTGATCGAGAACACCCTCGTTCAATTTGCTAAGACCTGGAATCCTACGTAAGCTTATACCCGTTCCCTCAGCGGGGACGCTTTGAGAACAACGTTCTTGAGCCCCCATCGTCTAGAGGCCTAGGACGCCGGACTTTCACTCCGGTAACACGGGTTCGAATCCCGTTGGGGGTACGCGATGGTTATTTGCCTAGCAAATGGCCCCGTAGCGCAGTTGGTTAGCGCGCCGCCCTGTCACGGCGGAGGTCGCGGGTTCAAGTCCCGTCGGGGTCGCGAAGGAAGAACGCCCGGGAAACCGGGTGTTTCTCTTTCGGCTCTGTAGCTCAGTTGGTAGAGCGTTCGACTGAAAATCGAAAGGTCACCGGATCGACGCCGGTCGGAGCCACCACCTCTGCCCCTTGCTATAACAACACTTTCTCGCATTCACGCCACTCCCTTTTCTTTTCTTTGGTGACCCAGTTCGAGAAAACGGGTTAATAGACAAAAAGTGGGTCTAATGACGGCGTGTCGTTAGCTCCCGATCTGGGGGTTAAT
>NZ_JBHNSQ010000015.1:0-605 GCF_059085665.1 Actinotignum sp. usb-actsch-213 | reverse complement strand
GGTGGTGCATGGTTGTCGTCAGCTCGTGTCGTGAGATGTTGGGTTAAGTCCCGCAACGAGCGCAACCCTTGTCTCGTGTTGCCAGCATGTTGTGGTGGGGACTCACGAGAGACTGCCGGGGTTAACTCGGAGGAAGGTGGGGATGACGTCAAATCATCATGCCCCTTATGTCTTGGGCTTCACGCATGCTACAATGGCCGGTACAGAGGGTTGCGATATCGTGAGGTGGAGCGAATCCCTTAAAGCTGGTCTCAGTTCGGATCGGGGTCTGCAACTCGACCTCGTGAAGTCGGAGTCGCTAGTAATCGCGGATCAGCATTGCCGCGGTGAATACGTTCCCGGGCCTTGTACACACCGCCCGTCACGTCACGAAAGTTGGTAACACCCGTAGCTCGTGGCCTAACCATTTTTTGGGGGGAGCGGTCGAAGGTGGGGCTGGCGATTGGGACGAAGTCGTAACAAGGTAGCCGTACCGGAAGGTGCGGCTGGATCACCTCCTTTCTAAGGATTGTTTGCAGGAAATGTTGTATCGGTGAGCTATTGGGGTTTACTGGTTTTTGTTTTGTTTCTTGTTTGGGACGCGTAAAAAGAGATGCTTGGGGCAT
>NZ_JBHNSQ010000014.1:0-8903 GCF_059085665.1 Actinotignum sp. usb-actsch-213 | reverse complement strand
GAAATACCCAAAGGAAACGGCTCACCCGCCCAGAAGATCGAGGAGGATCCCTTGCTAGCTTCCGAATATGCCGAGCTCATTGCCGAAGACACAAAGACTCACCGCGAACGCTTCAACGGTGCGACGCCTCGCGACAACGGCGGCGCAACCTCACAACAAGCTTTTGAAACATTTATGACGTACCCAGATTTCCCCAAAGCAATGGGGATTCTCTGCGCATATTTGGAATTAACAGGTGGCTATAACGGCCCTATTCAGAATCTTGCGGTAAGCGCACTTCCTAAACGAGGTGGCGCATACATGGGCTTCGTGGCATCCGCAGGAATGGAGGAACAGCTACTCACAGTATTCAATTCCGAGGGACAGCTCCAGAGTTGGAGAGTCTCTCTTCGCATCGATGGAGACATTGAAATTGAACTTGCCAAAGAGCTAGAAGAGCTCCAAAACGAAGAATATTTCGAACTTGAATACGGCGAAGTTCCTTATAAGTCCGAAGCGCTTTTCTTATATAGCGAAGACTTCGAAAGCTTCGATTTCCTCCTCCATTCACCGCTGCTAAGTACTGGCGTCGTCGAACAATTCGATTACATGCACTCGGTAATCGGGTACCGCAAGCGGCGCACGCAATGGCATAACCCGTATCTGTGGAACTACCTTGGGAAGTGGCTCAGTAATACCCCAGTACCTCGCTCATCTACAGAAAGACCGGGGCTTGAACAGCCTCACTATTCCGTTAGCGATCCCGTAGACGAATGGCTCGACGAGCACGGAGATGACATTGTTGAATCAGAGTTTGATGTCACTGAGATCAGTGAAAAGATTCTACGCTGGGTGTGAGAACGCCCCGCCCAACAACGGTTCCGGAAAAAGCTGCTGGAAACGAGAAAGACCTGTGAGGTATGCGGGATGAGCCGGCCGGAGATCCTCGAAGCCGCACACATTATTCCCAAGCACCTTGATTCATCCGACTCCTCCGACAACGGATTGCTACTGTGCCGCAACCACCACCGCGCCTTTGATATTGGCTGGTTACAGTACGATGCTGCGACGGCAACGCTCCGATGGAAGGAAAACTGCACTCCCTTTTAAAGTCCACTCGTGAAACACAGCGTATTTTCTAGCCCGGCTTGACTATTATTTCAAGCCGGGCTAGAATCTTGCCAACCACCTACAAGAAAGAAGAAAACGTGAATCGCCCCGTATTCAAAGTAAGAGCTGAACGTTCCGGTAAACAGTGGCACCTGGAATGCCATGCGGTTGATCATGTTTCAGAATGCCCGAAGCTTGATCAGGCTGAAGAGGTAATCCGGCACGCTATCGCATCTCAAACTGGACTCGCGGCCGATAGCTTCGATACTTCCATTGATGTCATTCTCCCCGAAGGCTTCGATATCCGAATTGCAGAAACATACCGCCTCCGCCACGAGGCAGAAGAGCTCACCCGGCAGGCTGCGGCACAAACACGCAGCATCGCACTCGACCTTAAAGAAAACGGCCTAACCCTCCGTGATATCGGCGCCATACTTGGGGTCTCGTACCAGCGGGCCGGTCAACTAACGAAAGGATAATTTCCATGCACTCGACTGCATACGAGCAACCTGTCTTATGCCAGAATGATGGGACAGGAGGTTTCCCCATGAGCATTTTTGACGTAGCCCAGTTCTTTGTTTCCCAGTCAGCGTCGGGAAGCCTGCCCGCACCCAAACTGCAAAAGTTGTGCTTCTATGCTTTTGGTTGGTACGGCTACCAAACAGGCGAAGCCCTCTTCGATAACGCTTTCTACGCAATGGAGAGTGGTCCCCTTGTGGGCGATCTTCTTACCGCATCTGCTTGCCGCGCAACTGTGGATCAAAAGCTTCTCGAAGAAGTCCATGACGCTTGGGAAGAGGAAACCAAGGAGTTCGATCTCTACACCAGCGATATTCTGAGGGCGGTCTGGGATCGGTATTGCGAAATGGCTCCTGCGGAGCTGACCCGCGCTACGCAGCAGGAGGAACCGTGGATCGAGGCATGGCAGTCTCGCCCACATGGAGCGAAGCGCGCAGAGCTGTCAAGCTTCGAGATTATCAACTACTTCGTCACAAAAAAGAGTCCTGATTTTATGCTGCCAGATCGCAAGATCCTCTACGCACCTTTCCCCTTCGAAGAAACCCCAACGCCGGCTTCGTTTTTTGAGAAACTTCGGGATTTGGGATGTCTTTCAATCTGACTCGCCTGAACGAAGATATTTTCCTCGATTCTTTCATTACAGGAAAAGACAATGACTCACTCGGAAGGTGGCTCCGCGACAAAGCTCGCAAACTCCAGGAAGAGGATACCTGCGTGGTCTGGGTACTTTGCAAAGAGAATTCGAGCGAGCCACTCGGATATTTCGCGCTTACCAGCACAAACGTCCCTACTACGAGCATTTTGAAGCGAGACCGATATCATTTCCCTGAGAATGGCAGCCTTTTGGCAGCTTACGATCATCACCCTGCTTTACTGCTAGGTAAATTCGCTCTCCACGCGGATTGTGCAGGAAAAAGCTCGCTGGGCCCCTTACTCATGGCACACGTATTTTCCAAGGCTGCAACGGTAAGCGAGATTATCGGAGTACGTTATATTATCCTCCACACACAGGTAAAATCCGTCGCTAATTATTATCAGCGTGAGTATGGTTTTGCCTCGCTCCACAGCAGCCAGGATTCCATCTTCCCGATGTACAAGACAATTAGTGCTGCACGCGAAGCTATCATCCATTTCTCACCCTAGGGAAAGCGACAGAACGATTGCCCGTCTCGTTCACCGCTCTTGCTCGCAAAGAATCGTTTTCGCAACCTTCTGGGCGCGGTGTGCGCCTGCACATATGCAGGCGAGCAGAACGAGCATACTGAGGATGATGATCGTGACGAGCGCCCCGTCGGAAAATGGGAGGAACACAGCGAAACCGCTGAAAAACAGGCATACTGTGGCGGCGGCCGTCCACGGCCAGGCTGCGGCATGCGCTTCCTGCCACGTTTCCTGGTTCGTCATGATGATTTCGGTACGGTACCCAATGAGCTCGTTGAGCTTCAGGGTCTTTTTACGGGAAGCATAAGCAAGCCAGCCGCTCAACAGCGCAGAACCCCATAACGTAACCACTATCACTACCGCGATCTGCCAGGTCATTGGCCCCTCCCGTCATCCAGCTTCGTTGCCGGTGGCGCTCTTCTCAATGAACGGTATTTTCCACGGGGTCAGTTTACCGAGTGGCAGCGTCGTCGTACCAGTACCCAACTCAAATTCGCGCCAGGTAGAAGCTGTCGGAAATTCTGACAGGGCGCTTCCCACTGGGCGCGCTGTGCTGCCGAAAACATCCGAATTCAGCGTGCCGCGAGCTGCGAAAAATCGATCACTTGATCCGCCCACGCAATTGTGGAGGGGCGGTGAGCAACCATGAGTACCGTGCGGCCCGCGGCGAGGCGCCGTATCGCTTCACCAATGACTGACTCGGTGATGCTATCCAGCGCGGAGGTAATTTCGTCGAGGAGGAGGATCGGGCTGTCCTTGAGGAAAGCTCGGGCGATGGCGACGCGTTGTTTCTCCCCGCCGGAAAGCGCATTCCCACCCGGCCCGACCTGGGTGTCCAAACCGGCGGGCAGCAGCTCGAGAACCGGATCCAGCCCGGCTTGGCTTACCGCGGTGAGGATTTCCTCCTCTGTGGCATCCGGCTTAGCCAGCGTCAAGTTTTCCCGGATGGACCCACTGAAGAGATAAACGTCCTGGAACACCATTGCGATGTGGCGCATGGGCTGGCATTCGTGAATATCGCGCCCGCCGAGAGTGATGGTTCCGCTTTGCGGCTGCCAAAAACCGGCGGCCAAAGCCAAGGCAGTAGTTTTACCGGAACCGGAGGGGCCAACCAGGGCGGTTACCTTCCCGGCCGGTGCTTTCAAGTTGAGATCACACAGCACGGGGTAGCGCGGATCGTAGCCGAAAGTCACCCCGGAAAACTCGATGGTGCTATCCGCGAGCGCGCCCGGATCCGTATTCGCAGGTACATCCGGGTCCACGTTCGCAGGCGTGGCGACAGTCGTGATATTGGGTTGTTCCTCGGCAGCCGCGATGATTTCGTGCACCCGCTCGAGAGCTTGCATGGAATCTGTAAGAGCCGTGGAGTATAAAACTGATTGCGAGAGCGGCAGATTAATACGGGTGAGAACCACGGCGATGGCCAGGAAACTCAGAAAGTCCATATCGCCACCAACCACCAGGGCTCCACCCCAGCCCAAACATATGGCGAAAGCGAGCTCAACCAACAGGAGGAACGCGGAGGCCGGGTGACTTTGACTGCGCAGCGTCCGCAGGATTCCGGTGGACTCGGCCGCGAGAGCCTCATCCAGCGGCTCCCACTGGGTTTGCCCACTGCCGCGCAGGACTTGCTGGAGTTTCGCGAATTCGATAATCCGCCCGGCTACCCGGCGCGAGAGCCGGGCTTCACTGGCTTGGGCTTCGCGCACCGCCCGGTGCATCCAGCCCCAGATGAACCACAATCCCATACTGGTCACCGCGAGGACCACCCCGAGGCGCCATTCCACCATCGTGACCACCACGGCCATGACGAAGGGAACTACCACCCCTGAGATGACCGCGGGAAATACCAAGGAAGCCAAGTGGGAGAGGGTATTGACGTCTTTCGAGGTGGCATTTATGACCGCGGTGCGGCGAGACGGGGTAAACCACCCGACCGGGAGCCGCACCACCGCCGCGCCAATTTTCTTCATGAGCTCGTCGCAGATTGCGTACACGCTCACCCGGTAGGACCAGCTCATCGTTACCAGGTAGAGGAAAAATGTGATGGCACCGCTGATGCAAACCGCAATGAGCCAAGAAGACAGCCGCCCATCGGTCGGCGCACTACCTCCAGCGCCACCGGAAACTCCGGCGCCGCCTTCGGTGAGCAGTACTCGCAGAAAACCGATGAGCATCGCTAAAGTAATGCCTTGAGCCACCGCAGCCGCGGCGTAGGCCCCGATCAGGATTTTTATTTGACGCACATCCCCCACGGCGCGCATGGCTTTAAGCATTTTCAGCATGGGATTCCTTGCTCTTTCAGCATCTCGCGGTACAGGCCCGCGGTGGCCGCGAGTTCTTCGTGGCGGCCAGATTGTACGATTCGCCCGTTATCAATTACCAGAATCTGGTCGGCTTGGGCGAGGCCACTTAGCCGGTGGGCGATCACCAAAGTAGAGCTATACCCGCGCCGCGCCGCGATGATCTGGCGCAGAGCCTGCGCGGTATGGGTATCTTGATGCGCACTTGCTTCGTCCAAAATAAGGAGCGGAGGATCGGCTAGCAAGGTACGGGCAATGCTCAAACGCTGCGCCTCACCACCGGAAAGCACGGCGGCCTCCCCCAGGATCGTGTTATATCCAGCTGGGAGCGCCTCGATGCGTTCGGTGATATGCGCCCGGGCCGCAGCTTCCTGTATCTGCGCATTTGTAGCCTCCCGGTTACCGAGCAGGAGGTTATCCCGCACGCTCACCGCGGCCAAGGACACATCTTGAAATACTGTGCCCACTTGGCTGTAGAGCCCCGCGCGGCTGTATTCGCGCAGGTCGTGCCCACCGAGGGTAATGCAGCCGCTTTCCGGATCCCAAAAACGTGCCGCGAGCGCACCTATGGTAGTTTTCCCAGCTCCCGAGGGCCCGACCACGGCGGTCAGGGTTCCGGGTGGGAGGGTGAAACTAATATGGTGCAGGACAGGCCGGCCGGGCTCGTAACCGAAGGACACATTCTGAAAACGCAGTTCCGGAGCGGCCGCAGCCTGGGCGGCCGAATCCATAGCACCCGCCGCCGGCGCCGGAGCTTGGTAGTTCCCTACTTCCTGAGGTTTTTCATCCAGCAGCGCGGCTGTGTCTTTCCCGGCCCGCAGCGAGCCTTGCAGATTCTGGGTGAGCGTCATGAGCTGCCCTAAGCCCGCGGGAAGCCCGAGCCAAATGGTGAAGAAGGCCAGGCTGCTCGCGGGCGAGATCCAGCCACTCCACACAAACCAGCAGATGAGCGGGGCGCTCCACGCGAGAATCACGCCCGGCTGGCTCAATGCGGATACCACCGCGATTCCTTTGCCGGCCCCGGCCAGCCACCGGAAGGAGGCATCGGAGTTTTCTTCCCGCGCTCTGGTGAAGCGCCCACCGACTCCGGTGGCGGGGAGCTGGTAGTTTTTGATTTCTTTTATGCCGTCGACAAGCTCCACGGTCGCTTCCGCGAGTTTCCGTTGTGCGACGTCGTAATCTTTAACGGCTTGGCCCCCGCCATTGAATGCGATCCCCATAGCTAGGCCAACGGCAACGATAAATACTCCCCCTAGAAGGAGGGCCAGCCACCAGTCGAGCACGCACAGGTAAATACCGCCCACCAGCGGCGCCACCAGTGCGCTGGCAAGTTCGGCGCTAGCATGGGCGACCAGGGTATGGATGGCGCTGGTGTCATCAACCACGATTTTTCGGATTTCTCCGGGGCCGAGCCGCCGCACTCGCCCCAAAGGCAGGGAACCTAAATGTTCGACGATACGACGCCGCAGCCGGTGCCGCAGCCCTGCTTCGCTGATATGGGTAATGCCAACTGCCCAGTTGTAACAGATATGGTGTACCAGTAAGCCCACCAGGGTGAGACCCAACCACCACCAGATACGTGCCGTGCCGCGGTCACCGAGCCAGTCATCAGCCAGACCAACTAATGCGATATAAGGAATGACCGAAGCACCGGATCCGATCCCGGCGATAATAAAGGAGACAAGCATTGATGTGCGCACGGGGGCTACCAGCTGCCAGGTACTCGGCTCGCGGGTGCGGACTGTGGTGTTCCCTTGATGGTGAGACATGGGATCTTCCTTCTACCCGAGTATATGCGTGCCGGAAGATGCCGGATCTTCTAGGAGGCTCCGCCAGCCGGCTTCCCGGAAGCTCTGAAGTAAGCCCAAGTATTTTTTAGCGTTCTCACGGTTGAGGCCTTGCCTGAGCGCACCGAAGAATCCGTACCAGCCAGTTTCGCACATGACCTGTGCGAAAGCCGGCCATACCGTATCCTCCGGGCCGAGTTCGATATATAAGCGTGCTTCGTATTCGGCTAGGTCAGCTACGAAGCTCTGATAAGGAGTTCCGGCGGACCCCCGCAAAACTAACTGAAATACGGTGAGGTGGTCATAAACATAATCGATCATCCAGTCCGTGATGCTGGTGCCAATATCCGCGCCCACGCTGCTACCACCCTGCCTCGGTTCTTCCGCGGGCGCTTTTTCGGCGAGCGACTTTTCCGTGAGAGCGAGGCCTCGCATAATGCCTTCGCGGTGCCGCTGGCGTAATTCCTGGCAACAGGGTTCCACAAGGGCCGCAAATAAAGCTTGTTTATTATCAAAGTGGGTATATAGCGCCCCGGTCGTGACATTGGCTTCTTTGGCAATCACGCGCAAGCTGGCCGCTTCGAATCCATGCTCGGAAAAATTCCGCAAAGCCGCGGCAAGGATTCGTTCCCGCGTTGAGCTATTTCCACGTGTCACCATCACAATTCCACCTCACATAACACTGTTATGCGATAAGCATAGCCCGCCCGGAACGGGGCGGCAAGGGGCTATTTCGGAGTATCGGAGGAGTATCGGAATCGGCGCTACCGTAAGTGACTGGTAACTTAAAGCACTATCTTGGCCGGTAACTTAGTCGCTATCTTGGTCGGTATCTTGGTCGGTCGACCGACCAAGTATGTCAACCTCGGTCAAAGAATCGCGGATTATCTCCAACATAAGCTCAACAAAGCTTGAGCTATCCCCTTCCTTACCCGCAACAACGAAAGCCCGGTAATAGTCCTGTTGCCGCGATTGAATAAGTTCCTCAACAGGAAGCCAGAAGAAGAGCTCCTTCCATCGCCCGAGCAGCAGGAAATGCCAGAGCCGGCCCGTACGCCCGTTGCCGTCAGCGAAAGGATGAATGAACTCGAATTCGTAATGGAAGACCGCGCTTTTTATAAGCGGATGCAACGTCGATTCCTGATACCACGCGAGCAAATGGGAGATATGTTGCGGAACTAGATCGGCTGGCGGAGCCGCGTGCACAACCACATTCCCTGCAAAGACCCCGACACCGCCAGAGCGGAACCGTCCGCTCTCGGAAACCAGCCCTCTCATCATGGTTCCGTGTGCACGCAGCACATCATGCGCCGACATTGGATCAAGTTCAGGGATTAAGTCATATGCACGGCCGGCGTTGCGCACCTCGAGAACCTGAGCGGTAACATCCGCGAAATATTCACCGCCAAGAATGGCTCGAACGGTCTCCAGCGGCAAGGAATTCCCCTCAATGGCGAGGGTGGCGTGGATTGCGCGACCGCGGTTCTCACGCCACCCAAAATCTCCCAAAGAATCCAGCCAGAATTTCCCGTCGTCCCCCGGGCGTTCCAGTTTTTCAACAAGGTTGCAGACCTGTCCAACCAGTGCCTCACAGGCAGGTGTTATGCGCAGTGGTGGTTCGTAACCGCTCATCTCCCGATGCTATCGAAGCGTCATTCCCGCCACCCATCCCACACGCCGGGGAAACTGCATGAAAGGACTACGCACGGCGCACGCAAAGGGGCCGCCCCTGATAATTCAGGAGCGGCCCTTTGCGTTAGCCATGCGGTTGCTTCCGTAACCCATTGGAAACTTCCGCAGCCACGTGGCTGGTTGGGTAGCTTTCAGCTACCTCAGCAACTGAGTGTTACTTCTTGCGGCGGCGAATCGCCACGCTACCCGCACCGGCGGCCAGCAGAGCGAAGACTGCCAGCGATGCCACATCGGCACCAGTCGCGGTCAGGCCCTTCGCCTTCTTGACCTTCTTGGTCTTCGGTGCGGCCTTGCCCGGGTCGTTCGGGTTCAACGGGTCGGTGCCGTTCTTGATTTCGTCACCGTCGTTGAT
>NZ_JBHNSQ010000013.1:0-206 GCF_059085665.1 Actinotignum sp. usb-actsch-213 | reverse complement strand
GGCCTATCAGCTTGTTGGTGGGGTGATGGCCTACCAAGGCGGTGACGGGTAGCCGGCCTGAGAGGGTGACCGGCCACATTGGGACTGAGATACGGCCCAGACTCCTACGGGAGGCAGCAGTGGGGGATATTGCACAATGGGCGAAAGCCTGATGCAGCGACGCCGCGTGGGGGATGAAGGCTTTCGGGTTGTAAACCTCTTTCGCT
>NZ_JBHNSQ010000012.1:0-883 GCF_059085665.1 Actinotignum sp. usb-actsch-213 | reverse complement strand
AAGCAGGCTTCCCGCTTAGATGCTTTCAGCGGTTATCCCTCCCGAACGTGGCCAACCAGCAATGCCCCTGGCGGAACAACTGGCACACTAGAGGTTCGTCCGTCCCGGTCCTCTCGTACTAGGAACAGCCCTTCTCAATTCTCAAACGCGCGCAGCGGATAGGGACCGAACTGTCTCACGACGTTCTGAACCCAGCTCGCGTACCGCTTTAATGGGCGAACAGCCCAACCCTTGGGACCTACTCCAGCCCCAGGATGCGACGAGCCGACATCGAGGTGCCAAACCATGCCGTCGATATGAACTCTTGGGCAGGATCAGCCTGTTATCCCCGGGGTACCTTTTATCCGTTGAGCGACGGCGCTTCCACAAGCCACCGCCGGATCACTAGTTCCTACTTTCGTACCTGCTCGACATGTCTGTCTCACAGTCAAGCTTCCTTCTACACTTACACTCACCACCTGATGACCAACCAGGCTGAGGAAACCTTTGAGCGCCTCCGTTACCCTTTAGGAGGCAACCGCCCCAGTTAAACTACCCACCAGGCACTGTCCTTAGCCCGGATCACGGACCAAAGTTAGACATGCAATACGATCAGAGTGGTATTTCAACAACGACTCCACACCAACTAGCGTCAATGCATCACAGTCTCCCACCTATCCTACACAAACCGTACCGAACACCAATACCAAGCTATAGTAAAGGTCCCGGGGTCTTTCCGTCCTGCTGCGCGAAACGAGCATCTTTACTCGTAATGCAATTTCACCGAGCTCGTGGTCGAGACAGTAGAGAAGTCGTTACGCCATTCGTGCAGGTCGGAACTTACCCGACAAGGAATTTCGCTACCTTAGGATGGTTATAGTTACCACCGCCGTTTACTGGGGCT
>NZ_JBHNSQ010000011.1:0-362 GCF_059085665.1 Actinotignum sp. usb-actsch-213 | reverse complement strand
TCACCATCGGTGAGTCCGTCACCATCGGTATCCGGATCGGTCACCGTCACAGTCACGGTATCCAGTTCCTTACCATCCCGATCCTTGATAGTAACGACGACCTCGTCCTTATCCTTCGCATCGGGATCCGGAGTAACCGTGATCGAACCATCAGGATTGAGTGTCGCAGTACCCGGACCGTTCACTTCCACCGTTGTACCGTCAGGTACCGGCCCGCCGGTATTAGGAATATCAACCGGGACACCCGGCTTACTGCTTCCGTCATTCCAGATGGGCTTGTCCGGCTCGGTAACCGTTACCTTAGAAGTATCGAAGGCCTTGTCGCCGTCCTTGACGGTCACGGTGATTTCAGTACCCGGAGT
>NZ_JBHNSQ010000010.1:0-10313 GCF_059085665.1 Actinotignum sp. usb-actsch-213 | reverse complement strand
TCTGGCCCTTGGGAGATGAGGCCATCCGCGGCCACTCGGGGCCCCGGTAATCAGGGCTTAGAATTCACCGTCGATGGGTGAATTAGCCACCACCTTGATATTGACAAATTCGTGAATACCCAGGTCGATGAGCTCATGGCCATAGCCGGAGTTCTTCACGCCGCCGAAGGGAATATCCGCCGCGACCGCGGTGGGGTGGTTGAGATAAACCATCCCGGTATCCAGCCGCGCCGCTACCCGCTTGCCACGTTCCAGATCTTCGGTGAAGACCGAACCGCCCAGGCCATAAGGGGAATCATTGGCGAGGGTGATCGCCTCTTCTTCGTCCTTGACCCGGTAAATCTGGGAAACCGGCCCGAAGAATTCCGTGTAGCGGCACCGGGCGCCCTCGGGGATCTCCGTGAGGATCGTGGGCTGGAAGAAGTTACCGTGCTCGGGCAGTTCGATTCCGGCTTCTTCGGCCTTCGCACCTTCCGCGATGGCATCTTCCAGTTGCTTGGCAAGATCACGCTTCGCTGCCGCGGAGGACAGCGGTGCCAGGGTTGTTTCCCGATCCATCGGGTCTCCGGCCTTGAGCTGCTTGACGCCTTCCCGGTATTTCTCCATGAATTCGTCATACACAGCATCCACAACGATCATGCGCTTGGAGGAGCAGCACACCTGCCCGGCATTCCAGTGCCGGCCGGTCACCGCCCAAGCAACCGTTTTATCAATATCGGCATCCTCGAGCACGATGAAAGCGTCAGCTCCGCCCAATTCCAGCGTGGACTTCTTAATGTACTTGCCGGCGAGCTGCGCGATGGCAGCACCGGCCACTTCCGAGCCGGTGAGGGCCACCCCGCGCACCCGCGGATCGGCCAGTACAATCTCCGACTGGTCATGGGAGAGGTAGAGATTCTGGAAGCAGCCTTCGGGCAGGCCCGCTTCGCGGAAGATCTCCACGAAGGTAGCGGCCGATTCCGGAACGATCGATGCGTGCTTGAGAATAAGGGTATTGCCGGCGAAAAGCTGCGGGGCAGCCACGCGGACAATCTGGTAGTAGGGGAAGTTCCACGGTTCCACCATGAAGAGCACCCCGAGCGGCTGGAAGAGCAGCTGCACAGAGTCCTTCCCGTATTTATCTGAGGGGAGCGTGCGGGTGGCAAGATACTTTTCGCCATTGCGCACATAGTCTTCAAACATCGCGATGCAAATATCGACTTCCGCTTCCGCTTCCCCGATCACCTTGCCCATTTCCTTGGTGATAATCGAGGCGTATTCGGTGCGGCGTTCGCGCAGCAGATCAGCGGCCTTCTGGAGTACCTGGGCGCGCTGTGCATACGAGGTTTCCCGCCATGCCACAAAAGCTTCGTGGGCAACGTCAACTGCCTTCTTAACTTCCTCATCCGTGGCAGTGGGATATTCCTTGAGTATTTCACCGGTGTACGGACTGACTGTCTTGTACGCCATTGTTCGACCTCTGCGTATCGGTGCGAGCAGACCCGCGGCCCGCCCGCGTCATGGATAAATTCGATGGGCTTCCCGGCGTATCCCGCACACCTCCGTGCCAGCAGCGCATATACAGGGACGTAGGGCCGGGTAGGGAAGCAACAGCGCTTCGCTACCCGCGGGAAGAGAACACGTATATTGTTATGATCGGAACGCGAAAACTCCCGCATTCCTACCTATTACTCTACCTATTTTCGAGTGCGTGTGAGGGGTTTCATATCTCTGGGTGAACATAGGGCAGCCCTGGGACTCTTGTCCCGGTGCTGCGTCGTCGTTCCCACGCACCCCGCGCCGTGTGGTATCCACCCACCCCACCATCGCTATACGGCCCCTAAACTAGGGAGTATGAGTAACACTTTCCCCCAGGGGGCCGATATGCCCTCGGAGCACTCGTTCCATGCGCCCGCGCCCGCCGGCACTCCCCTGCCCGAGGCCGCAGGCACTCCGGCGGTACGCGCCACGCCACCGCTAGCTGCCCCGCTCGGCGTGCTGGCCGGTTCCATCATCGGTTTTATTGGCACGGCACTGCACTTCTGGACCCTGCATATGAGCGCCGGCACCCAATCGGAAGATTTCGGTGTCAAACTGTGGGAAACGGATACCAAATCGGTGGCCATTTTCATCACCATCGGCCTGGCCTTGGGCGCGATTGGTGCTTTCGTGGGGCTGGTGCGCCAGGCACCCGCCGCAGTGCGCAAAACGTGGTCTTCGGGCGGCATTGTCGGCGCGGTTATCGTGGGGATTTACCTGGTTATTAATATCAAGCCCTCGGATGCGGATACCATCATTGCCTACGGGCAATCCCAGGGTGTAGATGTGGATATTGCTCCCGGAATTGGCTTCTATCTGCTCGCGGTGGCCGCCGTGCTCATGTTCGGTTTCGGTATCTGGCAAATCGCGAAGACACCTACCGCGGCAGCCGTCCCGGCGCAGCCCGGTAACGTTTCCGGTGGCCAGAGCCCGCAGTTCCCGCCGCAGAATCCCGTGTTCCCGCCGGCTGTAGCCGCTGCCCCCGCTGCGCCAGCTGCGGCGTCGTCGCCCGAAAATACGGACCACGGGGAAAGCGCGGCGCCCGCGGAAACGCGGCCCGTACAAGAACCGCGCGAGGGCGAAGAACCGCAGCAGGACCCGCAAAACTAGCGGATTTTACGGCTAAAGGCCCAGCTCGAAGAGGTCGCTGAGCACAGTAATCACGCCTTCCTCCGCATTGGAGGGCGCCACGTAGCGGGCGGCCTCCACCACATCGGGCTGGGCATTCGCCATGGCGAAGCTGAAATGCGCGTGCTCAAACATGGGGATGTCATTATTGAAATCCCCGAAGCACAGGGTCTGCGCCGGGCTGATGCCCAGGCCCGCCTGGAGGCCGGCCAGGCCGGTGCCTTTCGTGGCCGCGGAGGGGTTGACGTCCGTCCACAGCTCGCCGCTACGCACCACATCCACGCCCGGCCCGAGAGTTTCCAACAGCGGGATCACGCGCCGGAGCGGATCGGCGAAACTGAGCACCCCAATTTTGTAAATCCCCTCGGTATGGGCCATGAGGTCGGGGACAATCGCATTCGCGTGATAATAAGCGAGGGTTTCATCCAGGAACGCGGTATCGTTGCGTTCGGCGTAGGCCTTCTCCCCGCAGAGTACCGTGCCCACATCTTCCCCGGCTGCGCTGAGCTCGCGCACGATCTCCACGACCCGCGCGCTGGTTTCCCGCGGCAAGGTAGTTGTGGCGAGCGGCTCGCCGTCACGGCGCACATTCGCCCCGTTCTCCGCAATAATGGGCATGCCTTCCACGTGGGCAGAAAACATATCCGCGAGGGTTTGGTACTGCCGTCCGGAAGCCGGACAGAAAATAATGCCACGTTCTCGCAGGCACGCCACCAACTCATTGCCGCGTTCCGGGAAAACCTTCCCCGGCAGGAGGAAGGTGCCATCCATATCAACGACAACGAGTTTCACGCTGGCGGCGGCCTCGCGCAGGAGGCTCAGATCGGTAGCTACGGGCTGCACAAAGAAACCTTTCGGGGTGGTGCTGGGCTCACGAGTGCTCTAGTTGGCCGCGGCTTCCGTGTCGGCACCGCTAGCTGTGCCGACACCGGCCAGCGCCACCACATCCGCACGGCTAGCCGTATAGCCTTGCGCCCCCGAAGCCCCGGTAGCAATGGCACCGAGGGCCGTGCCCCAGCGGGCCGCGGTGGCCAGCGACTCACCCACCGCCAAAGCAGCTGCGAAAGCTCCCACGAAAGCATCACCCGCGCCGGTGGTATCCACCACCTCCACGTGGTGGGCGGGCAGCGCATCCGCCTTGACATCAGCATCGGGCAGGTAGGCGTCAATATACTGGCAGCCGTGGCTCCCCAGCGTCACCACGATAGAGCCGCCGTAGCGCAGGTGGAGCTGCTGGGCGCGATCAGTCACCTTGGTTCCCAAAATGGTATCGGCCTCGGTTTCGTTGACGATGAGCACGTCCACATTCTCCAGCAGGTGGCCCACCGGGGCGGCCGGAGCGGCGTTGAGCACCGTGGTCGCCCCGCGTTTCTTTGCCTCCGCCAATGCGGCCGCCACCGCGGGTTCGGGAATTTCCAATTGGCACACCACAATATCGCCGCTCTCTACCGCGGCGAGACGCTCCACCACATTCTCCGGGGTATTCGCGGCATTCGCACCGGCCACCACCACGATGGCATTTTCTCCATCGGCATCGGATTGGATCATGGCCTGCCCGGTGGGTTCATTCACCCGCAGCACGGCATCCATATCAAGATTTTCTTCCGCGGCGAGCTCAGCCGCAACGGCATCCCCCACGGCATCGCGCCCGAGGGCAGCCACCATGGTCACGGGGATTCCCATACGGGCCGCGGCGACCGCCTGATTGAGCCCCTTCCCTCCTAGCGCGGTATGGGAGCTGAGTGCAGAAATTGTTTCTCCCGGCTCCACAAAATTCTCCACCTTAAGGAAGGTATCGGAATTCATGCTTCCAACAACGAAAATGCGTGCCATGGATACACCCCATTCTGTCTAGGCTCGTGCGCGGGCAACGGCGCCAATCGCGCGGCTCATTACCTCATATACTACCCGGATCCAGCCTGTTTCCGGCGCGGGAATATAGAGGTACGACGACGCGCGCGGCGCCTCGCGCCGCGCGGGAAACCCGCCCGGCGGCCCACTAAGCGCAATGCGTGGAAATATACTCGCGCACCGCTTCCGGATCGGCCGGAACCTGAGTGGAACGCTGCGGGAGGGCCAGCAGCCCGGTCAGGCGTTCCTCCAGGTCATCGGCTGCATCCCCGACCGCTTCGCGGACGGTATGCGCAAATTTCTCCGGGCGGGCGGTTTCCAAGGCAAGGACCGGGACCGCGCCATCGCTCAGGCGGCGGGCCACCGTAACCGCGTCCGCGGTATGCGGGTCAATGAGGATCCCGCTGGTGCGGTAGGTCCACTCAATGGCAGCCAGGCGGTCCGCATGATGGGATGAGGAGGCCGCGAAGCCGAATTTCTCCCCAAATTCCGGCAGATACGTGTGCATATCCAGAGTTCCGGTAGCGTTCAGCTGCTCCCAGGCAACCGGGAACTCCGCCCCCAGCACCTGGTAGATGAAACGCTCCACATTGGATGCCTTGGAAATATCCATGGACGGGCTGGAGGTGGCGAATGTGTGCTCCCGCGAGCGCGGGGTGTAGCGCCCGGTGGTGAAGAATTCTTCCAGCACATTATTTTCGTTGGTGGCCAACAGCAGCCGGCGGATAGGCAGGCCCATGCAGCGAGCCAGGTGGCCGGCGTAAATATTGCCAAAATTACCGGAGGGCACACAGAAATCCACCCGGGTGGCCCCGGTACTCGCCTCGCCCGCAGCACCGGGAGCGATAGGGCAGGCCGCGCCAGCGGCGGCGTCGTCGTTCCTATCCTGCGCGAACGTGCCATCCGTGAAACGCAACCACGCCCAGAAGTAGTAGACAATTTGCGCGGCGATGCGCCCGAAATTGATGGAATTGACCGCTCCGATGCGGTAGCGCGTTTTGAAGTCGATATCAGAGCTGAGTGTTTTAACGATGTCTTGACAGTCGTCGAAAACGCCATCGACAACGAGATTGTGGATATTGGCGTCCTGGAGGGAATACATTTGGGCGCGCTGCACCGCGGACATCCGCCCGCGCGGGGAAAGCATAACCACCTGCACGCCCGGCTGGCCGCGGAACGCGTATTCCGCCGAGGAGCCGGTATCCCCCGAAGTGGCGCCCAGGATGGTGAGGTCACGCCCGGTGGCAGCCAGCACGTAGGGAATGGCCTGGCCCAGGAACTGCATCGCGAGATCCTTGAAAGCCATGGTGGGGCCTTCCGAAAGGCCAACCAAGACCAGCGTGTCATCTACGCGGCGCAGCGGTACCCCGCCCGGGAAGTTCTGCGGGCTATAGGCGGCCGCGGTGAGACGCTCGAGATCCGCGGTGGGAATATCGGTAGCGTACAGGCCGATAATCGCCGCTGCCAGCTCCGGATAGCTCAGGCCGCGCCAAGCTTCAAGTTGAGCGGCATCCACATGCGGGATGCTTTCGGGTACCACCAGGCCGCCGTCCGGGGCCAGACCGTCCAGCAGAATATCGGTGAAAGAAGCCGGTTCCATCCCGGAACGGGTGGAGATGAACTGCATGCTCGCCTTTCGCTGAGGGTGGGTGCGGGAAAAAGCGCCGCTCTCCCATCATAGTGGCTCCCCGCCGCTCGCAATACCGGTGGCCAAGCACAGCCTGCCCGGCGCACACGGCCCGCGGCACGCTGGGCTCGCGGCACGCAGGGCTTTTCATATCTCTTCACGAAGCCTCCAGGAAGTCTCCAGTAAGCTGAGAAATGCTAGTGCCTATCAGAAATTTTCCCGAAGACGTGAAAGGTACCCGGTAGTGACCTTAGCTGGACGCGCGTGGCGTTACGTCACCCGAAAACATATCCGTACCCTCCTTCTTTTCGTCATCATCACGGCCGTGGTAACCGTGCTGGTTTCGGCCGGGGCGGTGAAAACGGCATCGGCAGCGGCGGGCCGCGACGCGGAACGCACCCTGGGATCCGGTTTCGTATTGGAGAACTCCCCCTATAATTCCGGTACCCCACGCGGGGGCGGGACGGTCAAACCCGCGGACGTGGAGCGGATCGCGGCACTGCCCGGAGTGGATCGTTTCACCGCGCGCCAGGATGTTACCGCGGATCTCGTGAACGCCAAGGTGGCCCGGCTGGACCGCCAGGAATACGATGCCAAGCGCGAGGCGCAACTCGGCAATGCCGTGAGCGTACGCGGGGTAAGTGCCAGTGCCGATGAAACGAATATTCGCAGCGGCACCCTCGAGCTGGTAGCCGGGCGGCACATCACCCGTGAAGATAAAAATAAGGCAATTATTCACGAGGATTTGGCGCGGCTCAACGGATTGACCGTTGGCTCGAAACTCACCCTGCGCGGTAATCCTTATGATTACGACAATACGAAGAAATCCACGGCGGAAGTGACCGTGGAGATCGTGGGTTTGGTGCGCGGGGATAACCCGCAACCGGCCGCGCGCCGCCTCGAACTTTTCGCAAATGCGGTCTACACCGACCTTGCCACCACCCGCGCGCTGTACGCCTACACCCCGGAAACGGAAATTTACCAAGACACCACCTTCTTCGTGGCCGAGGATGCCGATAGCGAAGCGGTGATGAACGAGGCGCGTGGCCTACCCATCGATTGGCGCAACTATCAGCTCACCCGCACCTCTCAGCTGCTTACCGGTATCACCGGCGCGGTGGCCGGGGTGCAGAGCGTGATGACGGGCGCGATTATCACGACGACGATCCTCGCCCTCGCGCTCCTCAGCCTGGTGCTGGTGCTCTGGCTGCGCGAACGCCGCCGCGAAACCGGGGTGCTGCTCGCTATCGGCACCTCGAAACTGAAGATTCTGGGCCAATACCTGGTGGAGCTGATCTTTATTAGTATCCCGGCGGCAGCAGCCGGGGTGGCCCTCAGTACCGTTGTTGCCCAGCGGGTGGGAACGAGCGTGCTCGCCTCGGTGAAGAAGTCGGGAATGGAGGAGCTTACCTCGCAGGCCCCGCTAGGTGGCGGGGTGGATGTCACCACGGCCACGCGAACCTTGGATGATCTTGCGGTCCAGTTGAGTGCGGGTACGACGACGCTCGCCCTGGCCCTCACCCTCGCCGTGCTCATCGGGGCAACCGTGCTGGCGGCTCTCCCCATGCTGCGCACTTCCCCGCGTAAACTGCTGGTGAGCGCGGCATGAGCGGGGTAACTCCCGGGAGTGGCCAGGCAGGTGGCCACCCGCCACAGGGGTCTCTGCCCCCCGTGCCCATGAGCGCAGGACGGCGCGCCGGGCTCGCGCTGCGGCGCCGCCCGGTCCGCAACGCCCTACTTTTCGTGGTCATCAGTCTGATTTTTACGGCGCTGGTGGCGCAGGCCGGGGTGCGCGGAGCGATGGGCCAGCTACGCACCGCTATTGATGCCCAGGTGGGAGCCGGTTTCGTTGCGAGTGCACCGGCCGGTTCGCCCAGTGATGCGGATGGCGCGGCTGCCGGAGTACCGGAGACCGCGCCGGGAGATACGCCGGGCGACGCACCGAACGACGCACCGAACGATGCGGTCCCCAGCGATAGCCCCAACACCAACCCCGGCGATAATCCGCTGACACAAGCCGCACCCACTCTGAGTCCAGCCCAGGCCAGCCAGCTCGCGGCGCTGCCAGGGGTGACAAGCACTGCCACCGAGCAAGATATTTTGGCCACTCCGGTTGGAGCCCGAGCGGTGGCCACCGCGGGCGGGGTGCAATTGGATGCCGGCGTCGTGGGGGCGGTGACGGTAACCGCAAGTAACGATCCGGCGCGTTTCCCCGCTTTCGCGGCCAAGCTCTACCGGCTCGCGTCCGGAAAGATGAACAACGGTACGGAACCGGGCGCCCTTATCCACCGTGATTTCGCGGAAGCTAATGGCTTGCGGCTTGGCGATGATGTGCGGCTGCGCGGCCCGGCCGGCGAGGTCACCCGTGCCGTCACCGGCATTTTCGACGGCACTACCCCGAATCCCTCCGGGTTGCCGGCAAGCGCAGCCGCGAATCGTATTCTCGTGGATAGCGCGGCGGGCCGCGAGCTCAGCGGGGATGCGGGCGCCACCCGAGTGCGGTGTTTCACCGCGAGCGCGAGCGAGTTACCCGCGAGCCTGGCCGCGGCCCGTGCCGCGCTTCCTGACCTTACTTATGAGCACAATGCCGCGAGTTTCAGTGGGGTGCTGCGCGCGGTGGATAGCGTGGAAGGACTGTTGAGTGCGCTGCTCAGCGGTGCGTGCGCGGCCGGAGTGGTGATTGCCGCCGCGGTGTTGGCTCTCTGGGTGCGCGGGCGTATGCGGGAAATTGGGGTCTTGCTGTCGCTCGGGCAGCGGCGCCGGGCGATTGCCGGCGGTTGCGCGCTTGAGTTGGGCGCGCTGGCACTGGCTGGCGGCGTCGTCGCTATTCTTGCGGGACGCCAGCTCACCGCACTGGTGGGGCGGGCCGTTGTGGACGGCGCGGCACCGGGTGCGCTGGCCGGGTTACCTCCCGTGGCGGTGAGCGGCGCGGATATTGCGTGGGCGCTGGGTATCGGCGCCGGGATTCTTGCCGTGGCGCTGGCTATTGCACTATTTCCGATTTTGCGCCGGTCTCCCCGGCAGATTCTTTCGTCACTGAGTTAGGAAAAGATTATGAATGTTATGGAACTTGATCACGTGAGTTACAGCTACCCGGGTAGCGGAGCGAAGGTGTTGACCGATGTGTGCGCGGGTTTTGAGCCGGGTACGGTTACGGCGCTGCTGGGCGCTTCGGGTGCGGGTAAATCGACACTGTTGAGTTTGCTGGCGGGTTTGGATACGCCCACGAAGGGCGCGGTGCTTTTTGAGGGTGTAGATATTGCGACGACGGGCTATGCGCATCACCGCCGTGCCCATATTTCGCTGGTGTTCCAGAATTACAATCTCATTGATTACTTGACGCCACTGGAAAATGTGCGGTTGGTGGATCGGCGGGCGGATAGTTCCGTGCTGCTGGAGCTGGGTTTGAGTGAGGATGAGATTCACCGTAATGTGCTGCGGCTTTCCGGTGGGCAGCAGCAGCGGGTGGCGATTGCGCGGGCGCTGGCCTCCCCGGCGCCGGTAATTCTTGCGGATGAGCCGACGGGGAATCTTGATGAGGATACCGCGCGCGGCGTGGTCCAGATTTTGCACGACGCCGCACATCTGCACGGCAAGTGCGTCATTCTTGTCACGCACTCCGCGGATATTGCCCGGGGCGCGGATCGCGTTCTCACGCTCTCCCACCGGCGCCTCACCGAGCAGCGGGCGGGAGCGCGTTAGCCGCTGCGCTGCACTTCGCCTGCGCGAAGATGCACGGGAGCCCAGGGTTCTTGAAACGTGAGCGGGGGTCGAAAGTTATCGGCCCCCGCTCACTCTAATTATTTCGCCTCCAACATACCTTAGTTGGCTTTCGCTTTCCGATACAGGGCGATACCTGTTCCGAATACGGCAATCACCGCAATAATCAAGCCGCCTTCGAATCCGGTAGCCGGCAGCTTCTTATTGGGTTTTTCCACCTTCTTGATATTCGGAGTGGGTTTCACGCTCGAGGTACCGCTGGGTTCGGCACTCGGGGTAGTGCTCGGCTCCACACTCGGGTCACCGCTAGGTTCCACACTCGGGCCACTACTGGGGACGATGCTCGGATCCGCGCTTGGTTCGACGCTCGGGTCACCACTGGGTTCCACACTCGGAATAGCGCTCGGCTCCACACTCGGGCTGCCGCTGGGCGAGGGGCTCGGAGTATTGCTCGGATCCGCGCTCGGGT
>NZ_JBHNSQ010000009.1:0-1531 GCF_059085665.1 Actinotignum sp. usb-actsch-213 | reverse complement strand
TAAGGAAAAGAAGGTTGTGTGGGGAGGGTCACCTCCGGGCCGTGAGTTCGTGATGAGCCCGCGGGCCGCGGTTGCGAATAGCGCCGCGATACGCGGTACGGAACCGGCGGTGGCCCCTCGCGCAGCACCGGAGCGGGAACGCGAAGGAGCCTCCCGCGTGAAGAGATTGAGGGGCGGGAATGTCTACATACACCACAGGTAGCCTTGTCCCCATTCGGGGATGGCAACGCACCTATTCCGGGAAGGTGCACGATTTGTACCGGCCCGTGCCCGGGGGCGCGATGGCCGGGATGGATACCTATCTTATTGTGGCCTCGGACCGCATCGCGGCATTCGACCACGTTGTTCCCACATTCATTCCGGACAAAGGTGAAATCCTCACCCGGATCGCCCGCTGGTGGTTCGACCGCACCGGGGACATTGCGGAAAGCCACTACCTACCGGGCGGCGTGCCGCGGGATATCGCCGCGCGTGGCATCCTGGTACGGGCCCTGCGCATGCTCCCCTACGAAGTGCTGGTGCGCGGTTATCTAACCGCCGGCGCGGTACGCTCACTCGAAACCCTCGGCACCCTCGATGCCATGCCGTACGACGGCGCCATTGAGCTCGGCGCCAAGCTGGAACTACCGTGGGTCGGAATAGCGGAAAAGCGCCGGCCCGGCTGCCCGGATATCCCCATCCCGTGGGATGAATTCATGCGGCGGGTGGGGGAGAGCACCGCGGAACGGGTGCGCGTGCTGGCCCTCAACCTCTACCGGCACGCTCACGCCATCGCGCTGGCCCGCGGGCTGGTGCTCGCGGATGCCAAACTGGAATTCGGCACGGATATGGACGCCGGCTCCAGCCGCCTCATCCTGGCCGACGAAGCCTTCACCCCGGATACCGCCCACTACTGGCTTTCCACCGACTACCGCGCGGTGAAATCCGGGGAGGCGCTGCCCACCCCGGAAGCGCTGCGCCCCTTCGATAAGGACGCCGCGCAGGTGTGGCTCATGTCCGCGCAATCCGGGTGGAATGCGGAGCAAGGGACCCAGCCGCCGGCCCTCCCCGCTGCCGTGGTGGCCGATATTCGCGAGCGCTACCTGCGCGTATGCGAAATGCTCACCGGGGAGCGCTGGCCCGGGCACTAAGCGCGGCGGCGCAGTGGCGGGCGCGCGCCGTGCCGGCTTCGCGTGCCGCACTCACTTTACGCGCCTGGGTGGCGGCTGCCCGGTGGCGCCGTCGTCGTTCTGCACGAACCCCGCGCGCACCGCACCTCAATGTGACGTGCACCGCGGAGTGGTGTTCGAGCTTCGAAATCATACCGCGAAAGCACCCGGACGTTTTACCATTTTGATATGCATTACGCGAATAAAGTTTACGATCAGGTCGTCGCCGCCAATCCGGGCGAACCCGAATTCCATCAGGCCGTGCGCGAAGTTTTCGATTCCATCGCCCCGGTCCTCGCGGCTCACCCCGAGTACGCCGACCACGCCATCCTGGAACGGCTGGTTGAACCCGAACGCATCATCGCCTTCCGCGTGCCGTGGGT
>NZ_JBHNSQ010000008.1:0-9620 GCF_059085665.1 Actinotignum sp. usb-actsch-213 | reverse complement strand
TTCTATCCCCGAGGTACCCCGAGCCAGCTGGCAGCGCCGTCGAGCTTTAATGCGTGAAGCGGCCCGGGAGAATTCCCGGACCGCTTCATTTACGAGTGCCTCAAAACGAGCGTGCGCCGTGAAACAAAGACACCACGCACCTCAGGAGGACTAGGCGGACGCCGCAGCACCTTCTTCCGAGCTACTTTCCCGACCCTCGTTACCTTCGGCCAGGATCTCATCGAGGAGTTCACCGGCTTCTTCTTCACTCAATTCGCGGGCGAGGGCAATTTCCGAGCAGAGGATCTGGCGGGCGCGCTGGAGCATCCGCTTCTCCCCCGCCGAGAGGTGGCGATCAGTATCCCGGCGCGTGAGGTCACGCACCACTTCGGCTACCTTATTGACATCCCCCGAGGTGAGCTTTTCGGTATTCGCCTTGAAACGCCGGCTCCAATTAGAAGGTTCTTCCACATCCTGTTCGCGCAGAACCCTAAACACCACTTCAAGCTGATCTTCGTTGGAGACATCACGGACCCCAACTTCCTCGATGGATTCGGCCGGAACCTGAATGACCATATCGCCCTGCATGACGTTAAGCGTGAGGTAGGTGCGCTTTTCACCCCTGATAATCTTGTCCGAAATATCAGTAATTTCCGCTGCCCCGTGATGCGGGTAAATAACGGTTTCTCCGACCTTGAACGGCATTGAATCAGAACCCTTTCTCCGCTGCGCGTTCGCGCAATATGCGCATATCCGATAGACATTTTACCATTGACGGTGTAGTCTCTGATCTTTTTTGCGCTGCAAGCCACAAAGGGCTGCGGTGTGGGCCACAAGTTCGCAGGCACGCGGGCTGTATGTTTGCAGGCGGCAGCCTCACGCTCACCGGCACGCGGGCACCCGCCCGCGCTCACGCCCCGGCTGCGACTACTCCGAGACCAGCTTGTAGCCGAGCCCACGCACCGTGACCAGCGCGGTGGGAGCGGAAGGATCCACCTCAATCTTCGAGCGAATTCGCTTGACGTGCACATCCAGGGTCTTAGTATCACCCATATAGTCCAGGCCCCAAATACGGTCAAGAATCTGGGGGCGGGTGAGCACCCGGTCCGGATTACGCAAGAAAAGTTCAAGCAGCTCGAATTCCCGCAGCGGCATGCTGATAAGTTCCCCGCCCACGTAAACTTCGTGCTTATCGGTATCCATTTCTACCCGGCCCACGCGCAATACGTCTTCGTCTACATCATCTGCGGCCCCGGTGCTCGCCCGGCGCAGCACCGCCCGCACTCGCGCCACCAGTTCCCGATAGGAATAGGGCTTGGTGACGTAGTCATCCGCTCCAACTTCCAAGCCGACCACCTTGTCGATTTCAGAATCCTTGGCGGTGAGCATAATGATGGGCACATCCGAGGTAGCCCGAATCCGGCGGCACACTTCCTCGCCGGACATGCCCGGGAGCATGAGGTCAAGAAGCACCACATCGGGGCGCGCCACCTGGAATTGTTCGAGGGCCGCGGCGCCATCCGCGGCAGTCACCACCTCGTAACCGTCCCGGCCCAGGTTGAATGCGAGGGTGTCACGGTACGTCGGTTCGTCATCAACAACAAGGATCGTGGTCATGGTGTTTCGTTACTTCCTCTCCGAATGCTCAAGCGCATTAGTTTCAGGACTGGGAGCTGCCTCAGGAATATAGGGTTCGGGCAGGCAGATGGTGAAGGTGGAGCCCTGGCCTACCTTGCTCCATAATTTGATGCGCCCGCCATGGTCTTGAACCACGTGCTTGACGATCGCAAGGCCAATCCCGGAGCCCCCGGAATTGCGGTCCCGGGCGGCATCCCCTCGGTAAAATCGCTCAAAAATACGTTCGCGTTGCGCCGCGTCAATTCCCTCGCCTTGGTCGACGACGGAAATAAGCACCTGCCCATCCGCCAGCGATGTTGCTACTGAGACCCGCCCGTGCGGCCGGGTATAGCGCACCGCATTATCCAGAAGATTACGGATCGCGGTGGCGAGCATGCGTCTATCTCCATAGACTGTGAGCCCAGGCTGCCCGCCGCTCACAATTTTCACCCCGCGATTAGCAGCTTCCACATCCATCCGGGCAACCGATTCGGCCACTACCGCATCCACATCCACAAGTTCCGTGGTGGTCAAGGCATTACCTTCTTGGAGGCGTGAAAGCTCGATAATGTCCTGCACCAGGCCGCGCAAGCGCACCACTTCGGTATCCAGCTGGGCGGTGAAATGCCGGACCGCTTGCGGATCATCCGCCGCGCTGTCCAGAGTTTCCACCAGCAAAGAAATCGCCCCCACCGGGGTTTTCAGCTCGTGGGATACATTGGCCACGAAATCCCGCCGGGTTTCTTCCAGTTTGAGCTTCTCGGTATTGTCCTCGAAAAGCACGAGCACCCGCCCGCCGGAAAGCGGCGCAGCATAGACCATCAAACGGGTATCGCTCTGGTTTTTGAGCGTGGACCGTTTAATGGAGAGCGGGCGGGAGAGCACTTCACCGGTATCGCGCACCCGTGCCACCAGTTGGATGAACTCAGGGCGCACCAGGCGATCATCACGCACCAGCCCGAAACTATAGGCCTGGGTGGAGGCACGTTCCACCACGTCAAGCGCGGATACAAGCACGAAGAATTGCGGAATCGCCTCGAGGACTTTCACGGCGTCCTCCACCGGCTCTACCGTTGCGGTCACCCGCAATGGGCGCAGCGAGCGCTGCGAATAGGCAAAAGCCAGGGAGGCGATAATGCCCACGGCGATCCCCCCGCAGACCGCGGCAAGCACAGCGATTCCTTCAACCATGGTTCCAGACTAGCCTGTTCCAGCTCGGCCTGGCACGCTCGGCAGCCCCGAAAGCCCGCTATTTACCTACTGTTTACGCAATATGCCGCTAGTGTTAACCCCGTACTGCTGAAATAAAACCTGTGGTGCGCCGCCGTGCGCTACGAACGCGCCCGCGGGCGCACAGAAATGAGGAGCTTTAATGCGTCAAGAATTCCGCAACGAAATGAAGACGCTCGAGGAAACGCTTGCCAAGCAGGCTCGCAGCGCCGCTCGGGCGATGGAACACGCCGCAGATTCGCTGCGGAACGCCAATCTGGCCCTGGCGGAATCGGTGATTGATGCCGATGCAAATATTGATGAGCTGCAGCGTCAGATTGAAGATATGGCGATTTCGCTGCTGGCGCGGCAGGCGCCGGTTGCCTCGGATTTGCGGACCGTGGTGACCGCGATGCGCATCGCCATTACTCTGGAGCGCATGGGCGACCTGGCCCGCCACGTTGCCTATATTGCGCGCGGGCGTTTCCCCGAACGCGTGGTGGGCGGCCCCGGCTATGACCTACTCGTACGCATGGCCGACGAGGCCGTGCGGGTGGGTCGCCAGGTGGAAGAACTCGTGCGCAAGCAGGATCTTGCTATCGCCGATGAAATTGACGAACGTGATGAGGTTCTTGACGACCTGCACCGCCAGTCTTTCCAGCTGGTCCTCGATGAGGATAACGGCATGAGCCACCAGGAAATCGTGGACGTAGTATTGCTGGGCCGTTTCCTGGAACGCTACGGGGATCACGGGGTCACGGTTGCCCGCCGCATGCACTTCCTCATCACCGGCTTGCGTGTGGATGTGGAGTCCACCCCGGGTACCGAAGAAGAAATGCTCGGCGGGGACTTCCCCGAAGGTTTCTCCGTGGGAGATATGGAAGACTAATCGGCGCTTGCCGTCGTTCGGGCCTGTACTACACGCGGTCTTTTACGCGTGCGGTGCGGGCCCGCACTAGTTTCCCGCGCACCGGAACACTCAACCACACGAGGGCGAAAAGCGCCGTCGTCACTAAAACAATGGCTGCACCCGCAGGAATATCCGCCGCCCAGGAGAGCCACACCCCCACGAAAGCGCTCGCGCACCCGAGGATTGGAGCGAGGAGCATCATCGTGCCCACCCGGTCGGTGAGGAGCCGCGCGGTGGCGGCCGGGGTGACGAGCAGCGCCAACACCAAAATATTGCCGATGGATTGCACGGAAATCACCACCGCGAGCGCCACGGTGAGGTAGAGGCACACGTCTACGAGCAGCACCCGGGTGCCGGTGGCGCGCGCGAAATCGCGGTCCACGCTCACGGAGAGCAGCGCCGGGTGGAGCACGGCCAGGAAAAGCAGCACGGCCGCGGCCACGATGGCGGAAGTGAGCACATCGGAACTATCCACGCCGGTGAGGGAACCGAATAGGAAAGATTCGAGGGACCCGGTATAGCCGGGGATGCGCGCGATGAGAGCCACGCCGAACGCGAAAGCCGCGGCCATAAAAATACCGATGATGGAGTCTTCGCGCAGGTTGCGGTTTTGCGAGGCGAGCGCGATAAGAAGGGCGACGACGCCGCCCGCGACCGCTCCGCCCACCAGAATGGAACCCTGGAGCGCGAAAGCGATGACAATGCCGGGGAAAACCGCGTGGGCGAGGGCATCCCCCAGGAAGGACATGCCGCGCAGTACCACGTGCACGCCCACCGCCCCGCACACTACCGCGGAAAGCATGGCAACGAGGAGGGCACGCGGGAGGAAGCCGAGTACCGGATTGGACAGATCGGCCAGGAAATCAAAGAAACTCATGCTTTCACCATTCCGAGGACGCGCAGCAGCGGCGAGGAAGCCCGCACCTGGAACGTTTCCATCCACAGGTCGGCGCGGAGGATATCCGCGGGCGGGCCGGCCGCGATAATTGTGCGGTTGAGAAGGGCCACGCGGGTGGAAATATCAACGGCCTGGGTGAGGTCGTGGGTGGACATAATAATTCCGGCCCCGCCGGCGCGTAGCGAGAGGAAAAGATCGGCCAGGGAATCCTGGGTGGGGTGGTCGAGCCCGGTGAAGGGCTCGTCCAGGAGGAGGATGGCCGGGTCGCGCACGAGTGCGCGCGCGATGAGGATGCGCTGTTGCTGCCCGCCGGACAGCTGCCCGATGGGCCGACGCCGCATCTCGAATAAATCGACCCTATCGAGCGCGGCATATACCTTTTCCCACGCGCTGCGCCCCAGGCGCGCCCGGGCGAGCAGCCCGCGGCGTTCCAGCCCGGTGGCCACCAGTTCCTCCACGCTCATGGGGTAACCCCATTGGGTGGCGCGGGACTGCGGCACGTAGCCGATGGCACGGTGCGGGCGGCCGGGCCGGACCCGCTCCCCGCGCACCTCAACAGTGCCGGCTGCCGGGGTGAGCAGGCCCATGATGCTGCGCATGAGGGTGGTTTTCCCGGCGCCGTTCGGGCCGATGAGGCCAACGAGCTCGCCGGCTTCCACCTCGAGGCTGACATCACGGAGCACCCGCACACCTCCGAGCACAACCGCGAGGTCACGGACCGTTAGCGCTGGCACGATTCCTCCTCTGCCTCGCCATCGCGGGCCTGGGTGCGGGCCGCGAGCGCCGCTTCCTGGTGGCGGCGGCGCGAGGCACGCGCCCCGATAAAGCCAGCGGCAATGAGGAGCACCGCTCCAGCGCAGCCGATAACTACCCAGCGCAGCGGGATTTCCGCCTCGCCGGCGGCCGAGTTCCGGGCGCCATTCGCACCGGTTTGCGCCGTACCGGATTGACCCGCGGCTGATTGCCCGGCCTGCGCATTATCCGCGGCCGAACCGCTAGCTGCCGCGCCGTCGCTGCCGGCCGGCCACTGGGCCGCGCGGGCGTCGTCGGCAGAAGTATTCGCACCCACCGCGAAACGCAAAGTCACGGTTTTCTCCACCTGGGTGCCGTCCGTGAGCTGGGCGGATACCGTGAGGCGCACCAGGTGCACGCCGGGCTGGGTGAAGACCCAATTGGCGTGGGTGTGGGTATTGAGGGAGACGTGCACCGGCTGCGAGGTGGCGACTTCGGAATTCCACAGCAGGGTGGGCCCGGAGAAGTTGCCCGAATCGACAAAGGCGGTGAATTGGCCTTCCCCCGCGTGCCCGCCGTAGGTGAGGGCCACATCGCCATTGACGCGGCTGACCACGCCCGGGTCCTGGGTATTCCAGCCGAGCCACACCACATCGGCGAGCTGCTGCTGCGGGATCACGTAGGCCGGACCGGAGGCGTGAATAAAGGAGTAGGCATCGGTAGCGGGGACCTCCATGCGGGCCGCCTCCCCCACCCGGAAGACCACGTCGTCCACGGAACGCCAGACCGGCACGGCGCCCGAATCATCACGCACCAGGAAATCCCAGCCGGCATCCGTCAGGCGCGGGCCCATATCCACGTGTCCGGAGCTGATCTCCACCGGGGTGCCCACCGGGGCCAGCTGCTCGTCCCCGCTCACCGTTTGGGTGAGGGCCGGGTCAACGGCAGTGCTGGAACCGGGCGCGGTAGGGGCCGGATCCGGATGGGCGAAAGCACGCGCGGGCGCGGCCAGAACCAGCGCGCAGCTGAGCGCAGCAAGGAGTAGCGCGGCGAGAGTGCGCGCGCAAACAGAGCGGAGGGCGCCGGAACGTGCGCTCAGGTGCGCGGTAGAGAATCTAGTCATGAATTGTCCTTCGTGGGTTCGGTAGCGGGAAGCTGAGCGACGGGCGGCGCGGGTTGCGGATCAGGTTGCGGCGCAGCGCCCGGATCCGATCGCTGATCGGGAGTGGTAGGCAGGGGCAGCCGCGGAACCTCATAATCGGGAGACCAGGCCGGCAGCGCGCCCGGATCGAGGCAGCTTTTCAAGGCGCGACCATTGGCGATCATCATGGCTTCGTAGGTGGTGGCAGCGCCGTCGAAAGAATCAGAATAGAGCTGGCAGACCGCCACGCCCGCCGCGCTCGCCACAGCCCGCAGCTCCCCGGCGTGCGAAGCCGTGGTCGGTTCCCCGAAGACAGCGGGAACCCGCAGATCCAGGAGTGTATGGGTGAGATTGGCGAGCTGGCGCGCGGAAGGTTCCAGCGCCGGATTCGGGGTGACGAAACCGACCGTGTCCAGGCCGTAGGCGCGCGCCAAGTAGCCGAAGCCGTCATGCGCGGTCACGAGCTTGCGTTGCCGCGCTGGAATAGAGGCGACGACGCCGCGCAGCCACTCATCCAGGCCCCGCAATCTGGCGATATAAGCTTGCGCATTGGCCGCGTAGATAGGAGCGCCCTGCGGATCCAGGGCGCTAAGTTCAGCGGCAATAGTTTCCACATAGGCGATGGCATTGGAGGCATCCAGCCACAGGTGCGGATCAACATCGCCGTGCACGTGTTCACCCAGCACCGCCTGGGCCAACACCCAGCTGGTATCCCCGGCCCGGCCCAGGAAACGCCAAGCGGGATCGCCAGGAATATGGGTGGCCACGGTATGCGGCACCGCGATAACCGCGCTATCCGGGGAAACCTCGGTAGTGCGGGCCGATTCGATTTCCCCGCGCAGGGTTATGGCACCGCTATCGGCCATGGTGATATCCACGTGACCGGCGTCGATCACCCGGCTACGCCCGGTGGTGGCCGGATCTACCCCGACGGCAAAGACCACAGTCCCCTCCCCGAGGCTGCGGCTCTGGCCCGCTTCCTGGACCTCGGCGCGCATGCGCAATTCATAAATACCGGGGGCGGAAAAAGCCCAGGACATATGGGTATGGGCCTGGGTGGGAAGATCCACGTGCCCGAGTTCCGCGCGCGAAGAATCGATATAAACCTTGGGTTGCCCGAACGTTCCGGTGGTGAAAGCGGCGAGGGTGCCCGGGCCGGTGACCGAGACCGCGCGCAGCGAAACACTGGGAGCCGAAGTGGTGGGGGCGGAAGGGGCGGCGTCGTCGTTCCCCTCCCGTGATTGTGCCGCAACGGGTGCGCCGGCACGGAAACCGAGCCACACGGTACTGAGGGCTGCGTCTTCAACGAGTGCGATGTGGCGTGCGCCGTACGCGACGGCCGCCTCACCCAAACCGACGTTTTTTACGCCGGGGCGCCTGGTAGCATCCATGGTGGCGAGCAGCGCTTGGTCCTCCAGCAGCAATTGGTTGGAGAAGACGATGTCCGCCCGGGCCAGTTCCCGCAAGGACCGTAGTGACGGTTCAAAAGAATGCGGGTCTGCCCCGGGCGGCACGAGGGAAGTCACCTCACCCCGCTCGCCCAGAACATTCTGGGCGAGGTCCGCGAGTATCGGAGTGGAGGCGACAACCCGTGGCGCATCGGAATTCCGATCGCCAGTTTCGGCGCGGGTCCTCACTCCCGCGGCCGAAACACTACCCGTCAGCGCTTCCTGGCTCCCACCGGAAGGGATACCGGCAGGGCAGACCATCGCGAAGATGGACGCGATGGCGGGTAGCAGCTTCATCATGCTCGGACACACACCTCCGGATACGTGAATCCAGGCCGCCGGGCGGCGGCGCTGCGCTCGGCTTTCAGGCCGGGCGCTTCCCAGGCAGCGGCCGAGCCGCTCACAAGCCGTAACGATAACCGTTATCATTACCAGCTCAATGGTAGGGGGTGGGGCGGGGATGGACAAGTCCCGGCCGCGCTGCCGTGACTGAGTTAACAGCAACAGGGCCCCGGTCTGACCGGAGCCCTGCTACCTAGCTTGCCTAGCTCAGCGCTAGCAGCTGCAAATTACGTGCGCATGACGCGAATTACTTGCCCTGGTTGGCAACTTCCGCGATCTTCTTCTGCGCTTCGGGATCGAGGTAGGTGCCACCCTTCTTCACGGGCTTGAGGGTTTCCTCATCAAGCTCGTAGACCAGCGGAATGCCGGTGGGGATGTTCACGCCCACGATGTCATCATCGGAGATGTCATCAAGGTACTTGACGATGCCGCGCAGCGAATTGCCGTGCGCCGCGATCATGACGGTCTTGCCGGTCTTGATAGCGGGGACGATATCGGATTCCCAGTAGGGCAGCGCGCGCGCCAGCACATCCTTGAGGCATTCCGAGCGCGGGATCGGCTCACCGGCGTAGCGGGGATCCTGATCCTGCGACCATTCCGAACCGAGCTCAATGGCCGGCGGCGGAACATCGTAGGAGCGGCGCCACTGCATGAACTGCTCTTCGCCGTATTCGTCGCGGATTTCCTTCTTGTTCTTGCCCTGCAGCGCACCGTAGTGGCGTTCGTTGAGGTGCCAGGAACGCTGCACCGGAATCCAGTGGCGATCGCATTCATCCAGGGCAATATTCGCCGTGGTGATCGCGCGCCGGAGCAGCGAAGTAAAGAGGAGGTCGGGGAGGATGTTGTTCTCCTTGAGGAGCTTGCCGCCGTGAGCGGCTTCCGCGCGCCCCTTTTCCGAGAGCGGCACATCAACCCAACCGGTGAACAGGTTCTTTGCGTTCCAATCGCTCTCACCGTGGCGGAGCAATACCAGTGTGTAGGTCATATTGTTATTCTTTCATGTCGCGGCGCGGGTTACCACGCCCTTTGCCTAGAACTTAAAGGGGAACGACGACGCCGTGCGCCCGCGCCCGGCATCACTGCCGGCCGCGTGCGCAGGGCTGGGCCACCAGCGGTTTAGCAGCCGATTGACAGCTGCGAAACGGCCACTTAGCAGCCCGGCGCGTTCGATTCCACCGAGCAGGATCCGGGGCCCGAGGAGCTCGGGTCGGAACTGGGGTTATCCGAAGGGGACGAGGAACACGAGGCCAGGGCCAGGGAGCACAGCAGTGCGCCCGCCACAGTCAGTAGTTTCTTCTTCACCTTACCCACTCTACCGATGGAAGCTCGCCACGGGCGAGCCTT
>NZ_JBHNSQ010000007.1:0-693 GCF_059085665.1 Actinotignum sp. usb-actsch-213 | reverse complement strand
GTTGGGCTTGTAAGCTTGTTATCCGTCGCCGAGAGCCCGGTAAGAGCTCAGAGCGGCGAATAAATCCTCGTGAGTGGCTTAGGCCACGATGGTTCGGTTTGTTTACCGGGCTGGGTGGTGGTAGGCTAACGGGGTTGCTCTTCTTGAGCGTGGATGATTCTCCCTGGACTAACCAGTCAATGGTTATTGGTTGGTGTGGGGTGTGGGTGTGGTGTTTGGATGCTTAATAGCGTGTCTGACTAATATTTTTTACGTGAAATATTTTTTGTTCACATAGCCATTCCGGGGTTGACTGATGTTGTTGTTGGTTTCCTGGTTGGTTGTGTGGGTGTGTGCGAGGACAGTTAGCACTCCAGCGGATGGTGACTAGGTGCCGTGTTTTTATGTGGTGTTTGGTTTGTTTGTTGGTGGTGTGTTGTTCTTGTTTTTTATTTTTTGTTTTTGGAGCTAGTTGTTTTTCTTGCTCTCTTACAGTTTTTTGTGGAGAGTTTGATCCTGGCTCAGGACGAACGCTGGCGGCGTGCTTAACACATGCAAGTCGAACGATGATGCCTGCAACTTGTTGTGGGTGGATTAGTGGCGAACGGGTGAGTAATACGTGAGTAACCTGCCCTCCTTTTTGGGATAAGCCTTGGAAACGGGGTCTAATACCGAATATTCTGGCGCTCTCGCATGGGGGTGTTGGGAAAGCTT